>JAQWUU010000030.1 GCA_029241985.1 Aquiluna sp.
CCCGCAACTGGCAACCCGCCGGTCCAGTATGGCTCAACCCCGAAACCGAAATCAGCGCCCCTGAAATCAGAGACGCTGCATGAAATCAGCGGACAACTTGTTTGACAAACACCGCGGCGCTCGGGATACTAGGCACGCGCTTGCGTCAGGATATTGACTGGGTTGGCCGGGAACTCATCATGCGCTGCAGCTGTCACATTATATACGGACCGAAAATGGCGCATCACGCTGTTGGCCGTAACCTCTCCGTTTGCCTTACCGATGCGCTGGTGGCGCGTGAGGATCATTTGTCGGCTAATGGACGTGACAGGCGTTCGCCGCCAATCTTTTAGGTACAGGTCGACCGTCCGTTGATAGCGATCACGCGTATTGTCAGCGATGGTTGTCCGCGTTGCAAAGAATCGATCAAAGGCCTGGCCTACGGTCACGCTCTCTTGCGCAACGCGGCGCTTTTCTGCGTTTGGATCGACGCCCGTTGCCATGTCGCTGAGTACACCGAGGGCGCGTTTGCGAGCAGCATCGACACCGATCACATCGGCCCGGCCGATTGTGACGCGGCGCGTCCGGTTCTGCACCTGTCCTTCGGCGAAGTAGACCTTGGACTGTGCACCCGCACGCAGACCAAAGCCCCGCAACATCTCGTCGCGGTATAGGACTTGGCCTTTTCCGGGGTAGGGTAGCGCATCGATTGTGCGCTTGGTGAAACGAAGTGTTGGCATGTGAGACCTCCTGTAGCCTCAACTCAACTTAACCGCGAAATGTCGAAAAAACAATCATTATCAGAGACTTATCTGGCACCATCCAGCGCCGCACTACATGCGCGGGCGCGAGCCGACGTCAGCGGGATCACTGGCTAAAGAGATAGTTTGTTCGAATGTGCTTTCGAAACCCGTTTTTGGCCGATGATGCTGTAGGTCTGTGCAAATGGCTCCAAGTACATCGGCAGAGACGGTGGACCGAGAGCGGCTTTGAGCGCCCCGGTGTCCATCGCCGTGCATGGGGTGGGGTGTACCCTATAATCGGCACCTTTTTTCAAACTGAAAGCGCGGCTAAGGTGCTTCTGACCAACCGCGAGGCAAAAACGCGGGACATAAATTAAGAAAGCGGATTGGGGCGATGGCAGATATTAAGCTTTTCAAGCTCGGGCCAAATTCGCTTGACGGCAAAACGCCCGATCAGGCCTACTTAAATCAGCCGGTGCCAGACGCGGTAGCGGCGTAACTAAGGCGGAAAACCACTTAAGAAACGCCCGGAAACTGTTCAGACAAACCGATCCACCTCTGACGCAAGCCACAGCGCATTGAAAAACGCTAGCTGTCGGACGTTTTCACCTGCTTGAAGTCTGAGTTTGTCTCAGCCTGTAACGCGCTCTTCAGGTCCGCAATATGAGTCTTCGTAAAATAGATGGTTTGATCCGCCTGCGCCAAAACGACCTCTAATCTGCTTTCAGTAAGGTCGACAAGCATGTCCTTTATTACGCCCTTCGACCCATTCGCGTGTCTGAACATCGCTGCGTGATTAGGGCACAATGCGAGATAGTTTTGGGGATGCCGTTTCTTGAGCTCGCTGTCGCTGAGAAACTCTACAGCCTCAAAATATGGACTACCATCATCAAGAGCAAACGGCATAGGTTCTTCGCAAATTTGACAGAAGAGGCCATCGTTCCCTGTATACTGGTGCTGCAGGTATTGCTTCGCTTCTTCCTTCACGGCCCCTTGACCAACCGAAACGCTTCTCGAGCGCTTCTCCGTTTCTCGCCCCTGTGCATCCACCGCCCTTTCACGCATTTTGGCATCTCGGCGCTCGGTATTGCTAGGTTCATTCTCTGGCAGCTCAACGGCACGCTTCCGCCTGCGGCTTTCCTCGAGCATTTCCAGGCGCTCTTGAGCTGACAACGAAGAGAGCTCGTTTAGCAATTCTAGGTCTTCAGGGTTGTCAAAGCCTAACTCAGCGGCGGCAGCCGTTCTCTTGCTCTTCTTAGTTACAACTGCTTCAGCCTCGGCTCTTGCTTTTTCGTTCTCTAATTCGACGTCCCTGCCGAATTCTGTGGCCGTGACCCAACCCCACCCTGGATCAAAAGTAAATCCAGCTGGCAAGAGCTCCGCTCGCGCAGCTGCAGGTCGAACAAACTTCCCCGATTGAGGAACCCATTCAAGCTCCTTTAGATCGTGAATCAGCTGAGATTCGGCGTATCTGGAACCACCGGAGCGGTTTATTCGATACTGAGCTTTTAGATATCGCGAGTAAGGCGACTCTAACTCAGAGGTCAACGTTCGCCAGATCAGATTCGACAACAAGACAGATCGCGTCTTTGCAATCTTTCGAAGTTCAGCAACCCTGTAGTCTTGATCGATTGAATACTCGGACCATCGCGATCCTGAAACTTGCAGAAGGTAGTTCCATTTAGGGTTTTCCCGGCAGCTTGTCTGCTCAATACGTAGTATTGTTTGAGCCCCTAGTTTCTCTGCCAGCTTGGCTATCTCTTTCTTCTCTATTGGTAGCTTTTTGTGCAAGGGGTGTAGTTTTACCATTTTCGAAGGATTGCGAACTATTTCGTAATATTCCGATAACCCAGTATTCAAATATGGAGCATCAAGATAAATCTCTCGTGGCGTGTGCCACTTATTATCATCCCCAGGGAATATTCTATATTTACTAATCGATGAACCAGATGAAGGGTCCTTCTCAACTAACGCAATGAAGCGTTGGAGGTGCGCTACATAGTCCTTCTCATTAAAGCTATGATCTGAAGACGAGTAACGCTTTTCGAGTAATGCCTCGACAAGCTGTCGCTCCCCAATTTCAGTTACACCAACTTCCTCCAAAAACAGCTTTGCGAACTTCTTGCGCTTTGGGTTAGTTCCACCGTCAAGGACTGCGCGATCGACGCACGGGACAATTTTCTCGTACCGTCCATGTTCATCAGGAAAATAGGACTCGTTTGGAACGCCGTAGGTGCCATCTCTAAGCTTGACGATCTTGGCGTCGGTAAGTTGGTAAAGCTCATCCTTCGTATCTGGATCGCTTGCGAGAAGGGCATAGAGCTGTTGGACCCACTCGGGAGACTTCGCCGAAAGCCACTCTAAAAATTCAGTTTCAGGCGGACTCCACGAGTAGCTCGTATTCAAGGTGCCGGCTAATTCTTCAAGAAAATCGTCAACATCCCAATCCTTGATAGAAAGGCCACTCATGAACCTCTCGACACTCGTACCCTGCAGCGCGCGGCTTGCTGCCCAATTCGGCGCCACATCTGAGTATTCGATAAGAAACTCGATGTCTTCTATCGAAAGTAGTTCCTTAAGCGAAGCCTTGGCTTGGATGAGGTGCTTTGCAGGGGCATGATTCTTATCGAAGGTTGGAGTGAGCGGCTGCTCGTTGAAAGCCTCTGTGATTTTCTCTCTGATAACCTGATACCGATCGCCAAGCTGATCATTGCGGTTCGGCAAAACTGCAAGGAAATCGGTCGTCAAGAAACCCAACGATTTTACGCCGTGAAGTGCTTTCACGCTAAGTGACGCAAGCTGTTCGAAAAGAGGTGCGTTGGCAGGGGTATCTTTAATACTCGCGCGGCTGAGCTCCGGGACAAACGGGGCATGCAGGTGGTAGCGAAGGCCTGACGTCTCCTTCTCGGCTGGGAAGAACACCGCCACCTGCCCTGGGACCGGTACGATCTTGAACTGCTTGGCCAGCGGCACATCACTACGGTATGGCTCTTTCCCCTTGGTCGGATCTAGGCTGAAAGCAATTGAAACCTTCTGCCTCGATAGTCCTTCCACGGTTTCTGAGAACCTCAAAAAATGCGAAGTGACGGTTGTAGAACCGTCGCTTTCCTTTAAGACTTCAACATGTTCGTCAGAGTGCTCAATGCGCATAATTGAGCCCTGTTGTTCATCATCTAATTTCCAATTGACTGCATGAATGTTTGATAGGAAGAGGAGGGTTGTTTCTGCAAGGACATGAAGGCCTTCACCTACTTCTTTAAAGGCCACGTCCTTTGGTTTTTTCGGGTTATTGAACGGAAACCAGAAACGCGTAACTGCGCGATCCCCAACGTCAAAATCGAGGCGTTCGGGCATAACAAGTCGAGAGATGCGAAACGCAAAATCACCCGACCGAATTTCAGGGGTGAGCGTATACACGAAGACAGATTTAAACCCGACGCCGAACTTCCCAATTTCGTCAGCAGATTTTTCCTTTGTACTATTATGTATTCCTGTGATTGAACGAACATCCGGTTCGGTGAAGACCCGCGCACCATTATGTTCAAACCCGCATCCTTCCGAGCTTAGTGAGAAAGAGACTTCCGTCGCTTGAGCGTCTTCTGCGTTCTGAAGCAACTCAAAAACAAAGTGCGCTTGGTCCGGGTAGAAATCTTCGAAGATATCGAGATTGATGTCCCCTTCGTTAGCGTCCAGCCCTTCTAGAAACTTTCGTCGTTGCTCAGACAATTTGGTCAGGAAATCAGTCACTGCTTAACACCCTGAACTGAAATGGTACCGAGCATGACCGGTGCCGCCCTTATATCACCCGTATTACCAGCACTGCGTAGTTCACTTACGCGACGTTCGAAGTCTGCGTTCGCCCGCGCGAGTTCAGCTTCTTTCATTCTGTGGATGCGGTCGTTGGTAGCTTTTGAGAGCTGATCCTCTAGAGTCCGCACACGAGCACGATGGCTTATCGACAGACTTTGAACTCTATGCTCCGCCAGCTTCTGGTTTTCGGCGATATGGTTGGCTTGCGCTGCCGACCACTTCGCATGGTGCAACCGGTCGAGATCGTCAAAGTTGAAAGAAGACTGCGAAACAGTTCGGATGGGCTCCACCGCCGTATGCAAAACCTTCAGCAACGCGTCTTCTACAGCTGGCTCGGTGGCGACTGCTACAAGCTGTTCATCAGGCTTGATGCCATGCTTTGCCCATCTGTACAGCGCAAACTTGTGCTGCCCCGGCGGTAGACCCTCCGCGACCTCAAGTGAGCAGTACATCGCTTCATCCATTTCAAGGAAACGCGCTGCCTGCCTTACTAGCGGATGCAGAACAGTAAGATGTGCCGCAGATGGGTTCTCGGCGGCTGTCTCCTGGTCGAATGTTACTACCAGATTTGGGTCGCCGCCCTTCAGCCATTTCTCCCAGTTTCTGGACGATACGTCCCTGCCACTCTTTATCTTCCTAAAGTCTGCTAGAAGCGCATTTCGCACCTCTTGGCTAACCCTAAGTGTCCTAAGCGGCTTGTCTCCTGAAAGTGGGTCGGTTGCTCCACTGGTTTTGGATTGGATGTAATTTGTTACACAGCGCTTGATTGAAGCTGGTGAAAGCCATTCGCTCTCTGCATCTTCGATTTCCTCGCGCCATGACTTCGTCGGCACGTTGAGCCCGAAGAGTTCGGATTCCTTTTCCTCAAGGTCTTGCTCTTCTTTGATCCGACGGATTCCGTTGTCCGCGAGCTGTTTAAATTTCTTTTCCCTTTCCTCTTCCGTCAGGACAAAGCTTTCTGCGATGTCATGAATTTCTTGTGTAATCTCGCCAAGAATTTCTTCGCCTCCCCCCACAGCATGATGAAACACACCTATCCGCCATAGACAGCGCTGATAGATGTCAGCATCGACCGTGCCAGGCGTTACGAGATTGACGATACTGACAGCCTCACTCTGTTGCCCATACCGGTCAATCCGCCCGATCCGTTGCTCGATCCGCATCGGATTCCAAGGAAGGTCATAGTTGACCAAGAAATCACAGAATTGGAAGTCGAGGCCCTCGCAGCCAACCTCGGATGATAGAAGCACATCGAGTGCATCGCCGTCTTCTTTTGGGAGAGCAAATCGCCGTCTGAGGATGGCACGTTCTTCATCGGAAACATCCCCATGAATCAATCCGAAGCGAAGGCCTGCAGCTTCGGCGTGACTCGCGAGATAAGCCAGCGTGTGTCTAAAAGAACTAAAAACGAGCGCCTTATTCTTTTCTAGGCCAGCCTTGTCTTTCAACGCACCGATAAAGGCCTCAACCTTTGCATCTTTAGGGTCGAGTTGTTCGGCCCTTTCAAGAAGCTCTTCGATTTCGCTTCTTACTTCATCAAGAAAGGACAGATCGACATCATCGTCGAAGTCGTTGCTTTCAATCAATTCAAGCTGATCAAGTTTGCGCGCCAGAATATCGGAGAGAAGTGGAGCTAATCCGTAGAGGCAGCTCGCAGCCTGCCTACGGATCGTTGTCATCATGAACTTTACGTTCTGTTGACCGTGGCAGCGAGCGAGGATTTTGGCGACGATGCCTAAGAGCGCATCGTGCAAGTCCCTCTGTTGATCGGAGAATTCAACTGTAAGTGTCTGGGGCTTTCGGGTTGTGAATTCTCCAATGTCGCGGCGGCGAGTTCTGTTGATGATTGAACTAAAGGTATAGAGCTCTTCGAGCGTTCGAGTCATCGCCACGCGATCTGTGTCGGAAATATTGATCTCCTGAAGCTTGTCGAAGGATTCTTGGAAGTTCGTCTCTTCCCTTAAGAACAGGCGTCCCCACTCTGTTGCTGCGGCTTCCTGCAGTTGAGCTGCAGCCTCATGCTGCCATCCATCAGCTTTTTCTCTACAGAGGCGTACAGCTTCATTAATGTATCGGTTTGGCTGGGCCATCTGTTCAAAGCTGGCCTCGTCTATGACAAGGTCTGGACGTACCACGTTCAAAAGGGTGAATAGATCCGAACTGCCGAGTTGTACGGGCGTTGCAGTCATTAGCAGGACCGCCTTTGCGTTGTCGCAGAAGTATCTGACCCCTTGGTGTAGGAACGTGTCGGAGTTGCGTATGTGATGCGCCTCGTCGACGATGACGAGATCAAACGCGGGGGCAGGGTCCAGCGAAAGTAAACCGCGATCTTTCCTTCTTCTACGATCGCTTTGGCCGAAAATGAGATCGGAGTCGAAGAGTGAGAAGGGCACAATCGCCTTAGAATATTTGTCCGGCCACTCACCCTCTAGATCGGTCTCGTGCAGGCAATGACGCAGAAGCTTGCCATCCAGGTGGGTGAACTCCTCGTCAAAACGCTTCATCTCGGTTTGCCACTTTTTCTCGGCGACGAGCGCTTTCGGACAGATCACCAAGATCGAGGAAATATCCATTCGCGCACGGAGCTCTTTGATTACAAGTCCCGCCTCAATGGTCTTACCGACGCCAACTTCATCGGCGATCAGCAATCGAGGTCGATCAGAGCGGATGAGTTTTAAGACCGGCCGATACTGGTAGGGAATGAAATTTACGCGTCCCGATCGCAAAGAGAATAAATTCGCCGTGGAGGGGGATAAAAGGTGTAGCGCTGAAAGCCGTGCTTTTAGTTCTTCAATCGAAATTTCCTGCTTCTGGTCGCCATCACCGCCCACTGCCCGAAGCTGACTCTCATAGTAAGTGGCCTTCGACCCATCCTGGAAGACCCGATAACGTATCTCGGGGCCCGTTAGGATTACCTCGAGCACAGGGACTATGACACTGTTGTCTGAATGAAGCGTCACGAGTTCGCCGACGCTGAACAGATGCGTGGGACTCTCGGAAATCTCCTCTGTCGGAATGTCTGACGATGGATGAGTTTGCTCGTGCTGTTCTTTAGGCCGCTCCGCCATTGAACTCAAAGCTGCGTTTTTTACCGCCCTCGCCGCATTGATAGCGTCAGTCTCGGCTTCGATCAAAGAGAGCAAGCGCTCGAGCGTATCTGCGTCCCGGTACATTTCGCTGGGATGTGCCTCTTCTGCGGAGGCATGAGCCCATTTGTTCCTTATTGTCTGTAGCTCCTTCACCCAGTTTCGCGCCTCACGAGGGAAGCGCAGATTATTAGCAAGTTCGTACCAGTTTTGATCCAGAACCCTGAGTAGAGCCGCAAGGTCGAGCTCGCGAAGATGAGACAACCTTTTTTCTTCAACTATCCGTTGCTGTTGAAAGCTAAGCCTCTCAATAACACACATTTCCCACCATTCGTTAGACAGCGTCGGAAGTTGATGTTGAAGAAAATTAGCTAATTCGGCTGTCGCTATTTGTAGTTCTTTATGCATTCGGCGTATCTATTCCACTGCTCATGGCGCGCTTTGGCTGGTATTGAGGTAAACTGTCTTAGTATTCCTCGATGGGGCGCTTGTGCCAAGCATTTTGAGTCCAAACGGTTCGCCAAAGAGGGTGGACCGGGAGCGGCCCAACGCCTCCCAACAGCACGGCCCGTGCTTGGGGTGGGGTGTACCGGGTTTGACCGGTTTGCAGGGTTTTCTGGCCCTGGCCGTAACCAACGTGGCAAGCCACAACTAACCTGTTTTGCCAGCCAACCGACTCCGGTTTCCAACATCCAAGAGGCAACGCCGGTGTTGGCGCGGTCGTCCCAACTAGTAGGGGATTAGTAGGGGATGTACGTCAAACGTTCTCTTGTATCGTCCGACACCGTCCAAGATCAAGACGAGAATTAGTTAAGCAATCATAATGGGTTGTACGGCTTTAAGCGGCTTGGTCCGGTCACGTCCAACACATGGACGGCAAAATTCGTAATGATGGGGTCGGGGGTTCGAGTCCCTTCAGCGGCACCAAAAAATCCTCTTGCTTGGTGCGTATTTGATTAGCGGGGCTTCCGAAAGGAAACCCCTAGCAAGTAGATCGCTA
>JAQWUU010000031.1 GCA_029241985.1 Aquiluna sp.
AGAGCTGTCTCCATAGCGGGCGTAGGGCACGGCTTCACCAAGTCCGAGTGCGCTACCGTCTGAGATTTGGACACGCACAACCTCGGCCGAGGTTTTCACTCCGCGCGAGATGCCGAAAGGTTGCGAGAGTTGCAGTGTGTCTTGATGCGCGCTGAGCTTCATTGACCTTCTTCATCCCTAAGGTTTTGCAACCTTTTGATTACAATAAGGAAAACTTTGTCACAATTTTACCTTTCCATGTATTTTATTTACATGACACGTTTCGCTGGGATTCAGCGAATTCTAAAAGAGAGGGCAACATGACTCAGTTAAATAGGCAGTCAGCTAGTCCCATCAAGGCCTTGGCGCTTGCTTCAGCAGCGGCCATGGTCCTGGTTGGCTGCGCTGCAGCAGATGAAGAACAAGAAACCGTCGCACCGACAGCCTCCGAAACTCAGGAGCCAGCTGCAGTTGGCGGCAACATGGTAGTTGGAATCACCGTTGATCCCGATACGATTTTTCCATGGAAGGCAACGCAATTTCAGGCATTCAGAATGCTGGAGAATGTGTATGACACACTCACAGCATTCGATGCGGATTTGAACGTTGTTCCGGGTCTCGCCGAGTCCTGGGAGATTTCAGCAGATGGAACCTCGATCACTTTTGACTTGCGAGACGGTGTGACATTTGCCGATGGCAGTAGCTTTGGTTCTGAAGATGTCAAGTACAGCTACGAGGCGATTCAAGATGAAGAAAATGCCGCTGTAGCAAGGTCAACTCTCGGGGGAGTCACCTCTATCGAAACTCCTGACGCTGACACGGTTGTCTTGAATCTGGCCACCGCAGATGTTGGCTTATTGGCTAACCTTACATCGGTAAACCTCGCAATCGTCTCCTCTGATGACACCGAGGAAAGCTTGAGCACCGCGACCAACGGAACTGGCCCATTTGTCCTGGAGTCAAGGACTGCCGGACAGAACGTGGTTCTAGCGAGAAATTCAAGCTACTGGGGCAACCCAACTCCTCTGGACACCCTTGAGTTCCGTGTGCTGCCAGACGAGGCAGCAATTGCAGCGGCAATGTCCGCCGGTAACGTCCAAATGGCAGTGTTCAGTGATCCGATCACTGCACGGACCGTTAGCGGCGGAGTGACTGTGAATACCACTCCGCAGCTTAGTTACCACGCGCTGATGTTGAACGCTCGCAATGGCTCTATGACCAGCACGGATGTTCGACTCGCTATCTCCTGTGCGATAGACCGTCAGTCAGTACTTGACACCGCACTGCTTGGAGAGGGAGAAGTTACCGGACCAATTACTTCACCTGCATTCAAATCGGACCCAAATGCAAGGCCTTGCCCAGAACGTGATCTTGCAAAGTCAGCCGAGTACTTGGCGGCATCCGGTAACGCAGGGGGTCTAGAAATTGACGCCATCGTTGCTCAGGATCTCTACGCAGGAGCAGTAGACATCGCTCAGGCAGTGGCAGCCCAGCTTGCCGAGGCGAACATAACACTGAATCTCGAAGTTCTAGAGAGCGGAACATACATTGATCGATGGATTGCTGGCGACTTTGAGACAGCGATCGCTTTGAATGGTGGTCGTCCGGATCCAGATGGCATGTATGGACGATACTTCCCTAGTACCGGAAACCTAAACCAGGTATCCGGCTACTCCTCTGACTCGATGGACAAGTTGTTTGCTGATGGAAAAGTTGAGGGAGACCCAGCCGCCCGCAAGGCAATTTACGACGCTGTTTCCAAAGAGTTGGAAGACAATGCAGTGTGGGTATGGCTGTTCAGCGGTTACACATACACAGCAACCAGTGACACTATTACTGGCTTTACCCCGATGACTACTGGCTCATGGCAGTATCTAAGGACTACCGGTCTGCAGTAGTCGGACCCCAGACTCAAAAGGGGTGCTCATTCGAGCACCCCTTTTGATTCCTGGAAGGAAAGCATGATGCGAGTTCTAGAAAGTGCAGTTGTCAAAAAGGCAGCCGGTTCATTGGCAACCTTGGTTGGAGTCGCCATCTTTGTATTCTTCATGCTCAGAGCCATCCCAGGCGATGCGATATCGGCATCTTTGGGCACCGAGGCCGCCGGTTTAACTGAGGTCCAGAGAAAATCCCTGGAGGAGTATTACGGTCTAGACCAGTCGCTAGCTTCGCAGTTTTTCTCTTGGGTAGGCAACTTATTTCAGGGAAACCTAGGCTTCTCAGTCCGTGCACAACAGTCAGTGCTGGACCTGACGGCCGCAGCATTACCAGTGACTTTCCAATTGGCAGTCTTCGCAATAATTCTTGCCCTTGCCATCGGTGTGCCAGTGGGAATGTTGGCAGCATCCAGAGTAGGCAAGCCACGTGACGTTATTGGCCAAGCACTTTCTTTGATTGGATTGTCGGTCCCCGCTTTCTTGCTTGCGACAACACTTCTTACATTTTTGGCAGTGAATCTAGGGTTTAATCCAAACGGCCTCGGATACAAGACATTCTTCGAGGACCCGGTCGTTAATTTGCAACAAATGTTACTCCCCTCTTTAGTTCTTGGATTTGGGATCTCGGCTCCAATTATCAGAACCACTCGGGCAGCTGTGTTGGATGTCAGTGGGCAGGATTTTGTGAGGACCGCAAAGGCCAAAGGGGTTTCGACTAGAAGGCTTCAGTTCAAGCACATTCTGCGGAATGCACTAATTCCGATTGTGACAATGACGGGCTTACAGTTCGGCTATCTGCTGGGGGGCGCCGTGGTAGTCGAGCAAATATTTTCACTGCCTGGCGTTGGACGACAGGTGTTGACGGGCATCCAACAGAAAGAATATGCGTTGGTTCAATCAACTGTTCTGGTAATCGCGGCGGCATTTGTGATCGTTAATTTGTTGACCGACCTGTTGTACCGCGCCATAGACCCAAGAGTGAGGGCAGAGTAGTGCAGTCAGTGGCACCAGAGAAAGCCAAGAGCCCCTCAGTTTTTGCTCGCATCTTGAGGAGTTGGACAGGCGGGACGAGTTTAATCGTTTTGGCTGCCCTTCTAGTTTTATCGATACTTGTGAATCTTGGAGTCGTGGGTTTTGATCCGATTGCCCAGACTCCCGCAGATAGGCTGCTGGCCCCAAATGGCACCTACTGGTTTGGTACTGATCAATTTGGAAGAGATATTTTTTCCCGAGTAATCAGTGGCGTTGGGTCATCCGCCTTAATTTCGGGGGTGGCCGTCACAATTGCTGCCTTGTTTGGAACTCTGCTCGGGCTTGTCGGGGGTTTCTATCGAGGGGTAATAGATGTTTTCGGGTCTGGACTGACCAATGTCCTGTTTGCATTTCCGCCGCTGCTTCTTGCGCTGACTCTGGCATCGGTGTTGGATAGAAATTGGTTCACAGTGGCAGTGGCTATTGGAATTGTATATATCCCGATATTTGCCAGAGTAACCAGGGGGCCAGTTCTGAGCCTGCGGGAGATTGAGTTTGTGAAAGCGGCCAAGAGCACCGGCATGGCTTCCATCGGAATCATGTTCAAGCACGTGCTGCCCAATATTTATTCAATCGCGATTATCCAAATTGCACTGTCGCTATCTTGGGCGGTCTTAACCGAAGCGGCCCTGTCATTTTTAGGTCTTGGCTCACCACCACCGGCACCATCTCTTGGGTCGATGATCTATGAGGCAAGAACTTTGGTCTTGATTGCGCCTTGGACCCTGTGGGCTCCTGGGGCGGTAATCGTAGTCTTTGTTGTTTGCCTCAACCTTCTCGGCGATTCCCTGCGCGACATCCTCGACCCCCGTTCTAAGGAGGTAAACAGTTGAACGAGGCATCTAAGGATTCGAGGGCACGCACACTCACTGAGATTCAGAATCCGAAATTCCAGAATATAGATCGGGTGCCAGTTCAAGAGTTGGTTGAAATGATGAATCAAGCCGATGCCCAGGTGGCGATCGCAGTTCAAGCGTCAACCAAGCAAATTTCAGAAGCAATTTCCGCGATTTCCGCCAGCTTTCAAGCTGGAGGTCGGGTTATTTATGTTGGTGCCGGCACTTCGGGCCGAATAGCAACGCTTGATGCGTCTGAGATTCTTCCCACTTTTGGGATTGCTAATCGAGTGATTGCTCTCATGGCCGGAGGGCCCTCCGCTTTAGTTCATCCGCGAGAGGGCGCTGAGGACAATGTTGAAGCTGCACAGACTGACTTGCAGGAAGTTGGAATACAAGCCGCAGATGTGGTTATCGGGGTCGCCTCCTCGGGTTCAACTCCTTACGTTCAGGGAGCAATAAGCTACGCCAAGACCCAAGGAGCCCTGACCGTGTCAATTAGCTGTGTTGAAGGCTCTGAAATTAGTCAGCTGGCAGACCACTCCATCGAGATAGCCGTGGGGCCAGAGCTTATCGCCGGATCATCAAGACTGAAGGCGGGCACTGCTCAAAAAATGGTCCTAAATATGATTAGTACCATAACCATGATTCAAGCGGGCAAGACCTATCGGAATTTGATGGTCGATATGGTTGCCAGCAACACGAAATTAAGGGCCAGAGCAATCTGGATGGTTCAGGAAATCACGGGAGCAGACCAGGAAGTTGCTCGGGCTGCTTTGGAAGAACACAGTTGGATGACAAAGAATGCGGTTGTGGGCATTTATCTGGGCGTCGGGAAACAGCAGGCAGCTGAGAAGCTGCTGGCGGCCGACGGCATCCTTGCGAGGGCCCTGGGGGAGATTTCATGAGGGTGCTCGGCATGATTTCTGGAACCAGCCATGACGGTATTGACACGTGCTTGGTTGAGCTTGTGACGAAAGGAGAGACCCTGCATGCTACCGTTCTGAGCTCTGGAACTGAAGAATATTCCGGAGAACTTAGGCAGCTGATTCTTGGCTCTCTCCCACCGTCTGAAACCAACTTTGAGGCTGTGTGCAAACTTGACACGAAGATCGGGCAAGAGTTTGCTGGCGCAGCCAAGGGTGTTTTGGATAAGCACGGAGGCACAGATTTAGTTTCATCGCACGGACAAACCATGTTCCATTGGGTAGAAGGAGATCTGACTAAGGGAACATTGCAACTTGGTGACCCCGCATGGATCTCTCAGCTAGCACAAGCGCCAGTGATTTCCAATCTGCGTATCCAGGATATAGTTTCAGGTGGCCAAGGAGCACCACTGGTTCCTATTTTGGATCTACTGGCCCTGGGGTCCCTCCGTGGAGTCACCGCCTCGCTGAATCTTGGAGGTATTGCCAATGTCACGATCGTCCAAGATGGAAAAGTTGTCGCGGCTTTTGACACTGGACCAGCCAGCGCACTGATAGATGCGGTGGTGTTGAAGTATGAGCTAAACCCGAAGGGTTACGACGAAAATGGTTTGATTGCCGCTCTTGGAACAATCAACCACCCCCTACTAGAAAAACTGCTAGATCAGCCTTATTACAGGAAGGCTCCTCCAAAGAGCACCGGTAAAGAGCTTTTCCACATCAGATATCTCGATGAGATTGTGAACGAAATGGGGATTGAGATTAGTCCCGAAGATCTTCTAGCAACCGTCACCGAGCTGTCTGCGGTAACTGTCGCTGATGCACTAAATAGCTTTCAGCCGACATCACTGTTTGTAGCCGGCGGAGGCTTTCGGAACCAGACTCTCATGGAGTCAATCGAAGGCCACACCAGGCTACGGGCCCAATCTTTTGCTGAGACCGGAATCGAGCCGGATATCAAGGAAGCTTTTGCGATGGCCCTGGTTGGTTATCTCGCCGTACACAATTTGCCAGCCACTTTTGCAACAACAACTGGTGCAAGTAGCCCTCCGGTCTTGGGCAGACTGACTCCAGGACCAGATGGCTACGCCGTCCCTGAACGGCTGAGCAACACTCCTCGTCGCCTGTTAGTGGATCATGCCTAAAGTTGCCCGCGTGACTCAGCTGAAGCTTGTCTTTTTGGCATTGGGCGCAGCAGCTTCACTGATCCCGGCGTCGATTCCCAGTATCAGCTCTGCCCTTGCAGTCGAGGTCGGCGCATTGACTCCAGCGGTTCCAGCCATGTTTGGCGGCCTATTGTCCGCAGTGATGCTTGTGCCCTACCTGGAACCCAAGGTCCGCAGCGGTATTCAAATGCGAGCATCTCTTTTTCTGATTGCTTCAGGCGTTGTGGCGTCCGGAATGGCAAGCTCTGCTGAAGTCTTTGTGCTAGGTTCCTTTGTCACCGGACTGGGGTTTGGGGCAGCGGAGGTGATTGGAACAAGTGCCGCAAAGGAACCTGGTGTCGCAACTAGCAATGTTCTGCTCAAGCTGAATGCAGCCTTCGCGATGTCGGCACTAACCACCCCAATTATTCACATAGCAATGTCAAACCTGATCCAAACAAACGCAAGCTTTTGGTTAATCGGATTGCTTGTCATCGCAGTGGCTTATGCCTACCGCGAAAGGCCAAAAATGACTCGTTCGAATGCAAGTTTGGTGAAACTAGATGCTGGTGCGGCACTGTTTTCTCTAGCAGTGCTTTGTTACGTTGGAGCCGAGGCGCTGATTGCGGGTTGGTCGTCGGTGCTGGTTAGTGAACTGGGGGCTCTTTCCTATCAATTTGCGGCAATTGGCGGCTCAGCATTTTGGGCGCTATTTGCCATCGGTCGAATAGCAGCAAGCGTGCTGACCCCCAAATTTATTAAGGAGCAACAGGCCTTGCTGTTCTGGCCCGCTCTAGCTGCCACGAGCTTGCTGGTGCTGAGCTTTGCCTGGAACGAGGTTAGTCCAACCACTGTGTTCATCGCCTTTGCTGTCGCCGCCATCGCGGCGGGCCCTTGCTATGCGTTGATTGTGGGCATCGCCTTGGATACCCAGCGCCAGCAAAACCCAACGGCCTTCACTAGCTTTCTAATTCTCTGCGGAGCAGCCGGCGGGTTCATTTTCCCATTGGTGGCACAGGCTTTTGACCGCATCTCACTTCTGGCGTTATTCGGCGGCGTCGGGTTTTTTGCAGTCGCTGTATTTACCATCCTCGGGACAAAACTCGGGAGTAAGCAAACGATAGTTTTGGAGGGTTCATGAGTGAATTAGCATTAGAGATAAGGGACTTGTCAATCTCATACTTGCTTCCGGGTGATGACATTTTTGAAGCAGTCAAGAATGTTTCTCTCAGCATCCCGATTGGTTCAACACTGGCTTTGGTGGGTGAAAGCGGCAGCGGTAAATCGACCTTGGCTGCGGCGGTCAATCTGCTACTACCCAGCAATGGAAGAATTGATTCGGGTCGGATAATGCTTGAAGGTCGGGAAATACAAGCTCTGCCTCAAGCACAGATGAGAGCTATTCGAGGCAAGCATGTGGGTCTAGTGCCTCAGGATCCGATGTCAAATCTGAACCCGATGATGACCATCGGCGACCAAATAGCTGAGGCCCTGACTGCTCACGGTGAATCAAAACGTAACGCCAGAACTCGAGTCCTGGAGCTTCTGGAGTTGGTGGGAATCAGTAATGGAGCAGATCGCTACTCCCAGTTCCCGCACGAGTTCTCCGGGGGAATGCGGCAGCGAGTTCTAATTGCCATGGGGATGGCCTGCCAGCCAAAATTGCTTGTTGCCGATGAACCAACTTCCGCTCTTGACGTGAGTGTCCAAAGGAAGGTTCTGGATCAGCTCGAAGACATGGCTCAAAAGATGGGAACAGCAGTTCTCTTGATCACTCACGACATTGCGTTGGCGGCCGAAAGAGCTGACCAGGTGGCTGTTATGTACGGGGGGGAAATAGTCGAAGCTGGTCCATCGGTGCAGTTGCTAAATGATCCTCAACACCAATACACCAAGCGGCTGTTGGCCGCAGCTCCCTCTCTGGTTGATGAATCGATAGTTGCCAGTTCTAAAGGTTCTGACGAGCCTCCGATAATCTCAGTCCACAATCTCCAAAAGACTTTCAGCCTGAGATCCGCAGCGGCGGGGTCAAGAAGCATTCAGGCGCTCGGCAATGTGAGCTTTGAGATTCGACGCGGAACAACATTGTCCCTCGTTGGCGAATCAGGATCGGGAAAATCAACAGCGGCCAATATATTGCTTGGCTTAGAAACCCCAGATCAAGGTGAGATTATTTTCGAATCCGACCGGCTCAATCTCAAATCTCGCAAGAGCGCCAAAACCTTTAGAAGACAAGTCCAACCGGTATTTCAAAACCCCTTTGCTTCGCTAGATCCCAGGTATTCGGTGGGTGAGTCGATAATTGAACCCCTAAAAGTTCACGGCATTGGCGGAAGAGAACAGCAGTTAGCTCGGTCACGTGAGCTTATGGACGCTGTCGCACTGCCCAGCTCGCTACTATCTCGGTACCCCCATGAACTATCTGGCGGTCAGCGGCAACGGATTGCAATTGCAAGAGCCTTGTCACTGTCACCTAGTTTGATAGTCCTAGATGAGGCAGTTTCGGCTTTGGACGTCATTGTCCAGAAGCAGATATTGGACCTTTTGGTTGAGCTGCAAGCCGAACTGAACCTCAGTTACCTATTCATTAGCCATGACCTAGCAGTTGTCAGAATGATCTCCCACTATGTTCATGTGATGCAGGCGGGCAAGATTTTGGAGAGTGGAACGCCCCAGCAGATTTTCCAAAACCCAAAAACCGACTATACAAAGCAACTCCTGAGTGCAATCCCGAAACCAAGGCAGGGCTAGAGTCGATCTCCACGAACGGCTTTGTAGGTTCGTTCCAGAAGTGAGCCCACCGATTCCAGGCGAAGCTGCATTATCCGAACAAACAGAAAATCCACCAGGGCCAATTGGGCTATGCGCGAGGACATTGCGCCTGAGCGATACCGGGTTTCTTTGGCAACGGTGATTAGTTTGAAGTCGGCAATCTGAGCAATCGGGGAATTTGGAAAGTTTGTTATTGCAACTGTCTTGGCACCACTATTTTTCATCACCCGAAGCACTTCTAGTGATTCAGGAGTCTCGCCGGAGTGAGAAAACACGATTCCAACATCCCGCTTGTCCATCAGGGCCGAAGATGTAATTGCCTGGTGATTATCAGGTGCCTCGAAGGCAAACATGCCGATTCTGTGAAGTTTTTGACGGAGATCTTGCGTGGCTAAGTAGCTAGAGCCCAGACCAAAGATCTCAATTCTTCTTGCCTTGGTAATTAGATTGACAATTTTCTCCAGGGTGGCAAAATCAAGGCTGCTACCTGTTTGCTGGATTGCCTCCACCTCATGAAAAACGGTCTTAACGACGACTTCTTGCATTGAGTCATTTGGGTCAATCTCATCTTTATCGATTGAAAAGGTTTTTCTGGCAGCTCTTCGTTGTTCGGATGCCACAGAAACCGCAAGCCTGAAGTCGGTAAAAGAGGAGTAACCAATTTCATCGCAGAATCTAACAATTGATGCTGTCGAAATTCCAATTGTCTTTGCGAGTTCTGCGATGGTTGAGCTCGCAGTGCTGCCCGGGTTACGAAGAACGTACTCTGCAACTTTTGACTGCGCCGGCCTCATGCCGGGCTTTGCCTGAGATATTTCGGTCAATAAATCGCGCACTAGACAGCCAATTCTTCGCAGTTTGCGAACTCAAGATAAGAATCTGACATTTGTTCTCTGGTGGTTCCACAAACTAACCGGTTGGTTAGCATCACAGCAATCCTTTGACTCCCGGGGTGAACCATTGCCAGAGTACCGGTGAAACCGGTGTGGGAAAAAAAGTTCTTGTTGTCACCGAGCCGTTGATGATCGTTGAATCTGAATCCAATCGCCTGATCCCAATCGCCACTGACTATCGGCGTGAATAAGTGCCGTCTGGCTTGATTGCTAACGACACCCAAGTCTCCTGTGGCAACCTCAGCAAAGAACCTAAAGAGGTCGTTGGCCGTGCCAAACAGGCCCGCATTGCCAGAGACCCCATCCATGTGTCGAGCCCTTGGATCGTGGACCACGCCCGCCGGGAGGCCCTCGCCGGGTTCACAGCTCACTGCAATGTTCGATGTGTTGTCTCGAGGCAGGAAGCCTGTTTGAGTAAGCCCGATTGGCTCTAGCAATAGCTCACTGACTATTTGATCGAATCGTTTGCCAAACTTTGCCTCTAGCCCCACGGAGAATAGCGTGTAGCCGGAGCATGAATAGAGCAGACTGCCGCGCTGGTCCGAATCCGGCACTAGGGACCTGAGGGACTTTATAGTTTGCTCTCTAGTTGGTAACTCCTGCCAAACATCGGCAAGCCCACTGGTGTGTGTTAAGAGCTCAACCGAGGTCAAGTTGGATAGCTCGGCGCTTACATCCATCCACGAACCGATTGGCGCAGACAAATCAAGTTGTTTGTCAGCGGCAAGCAATGCGGCTACAACTCCTGTGAACAGCTTGGTAATAGAAGCCAGATCAAATCTCGTGTCGATATTGACCGGCTCAGAATCGTCCTCCAATGAGGCTTGTCCGCCGGCGGCCAAGAACGGTTTTTCACCGACCGTGCCCACGGCGCAGCTGTATCCAGAAAAACGGGCTGCTGGAGTTGGCCAAGTTCTGTTTTGAAGCAACTCTTGAGCGAACACTTGACCTCTTTTCCTTGCGTCCAACCTATTACATTTCAGGAAATAAAAATACATTCTTGTGGCCTATAAGCGCCGAGGATGTCCGCCTTGAGTCTGATTTCTATAAACTGGAAGTGTGTTGCTAACAGCACAGACGGCAAAAGGTTCTAAAAGTGACTAGCAAACTGATTCACTCAACCACCTTGTTCCAAGATGGTGAGCTTCGTTCCGATGCCTGGGCGTTGCTTACTTCAGCCGGAGCAGTAACGGGCGCTGGAAGCAGTTGGCAGACACAGCAAGCTGATTCGATTCATGATGGC
>JAQWUU010000032.1 GCA_029241985.1 Aquiluna sp.
CTTGGTGCGCCCCCCGGGACTTGAACCCGGAACCCACTGATTAAGAGTCAGTTGCTCTGCCAATTGAGCTAGAGGCGCATCAGCGCAAAAGCCTACCACCAAGGCTCGCGTTTAGTCCAAGCTTTCCTGCAATCAGGATTCAGATTGCCCGCACTAGTGTCACAATGGTGCAGTGCCCATTGAATTAGTACTTTCGGTAGCAACCTTCGGTTTTGTGACCTCAGTCACTCCCGGGCCCAATAACACGATCCTTTTTGCAACCGGCGCCAACTATGGGGTCAGAAAAGCGATGCCTTTTCTGTTCGGCATAATGCTTGGTCTGACAATTATTTTGAGTGCAATTGGCTTGGGTTTGGGTGCGATTTTTGCGACAGTCCCTGCTGTTTATCAAGTGTTAAAGTACCTGGGGTTTGCATACATTCTGTTTTTGGCTTACTCGATAATTCGCTCGGGCTATAAACCCATCGAGGCCAACAGCAAGCTCTTTGGAGTGGGGGAAGCGACGCTCTTCCAGTTTATAAACCCAAAGGTCTGGGTCGTAATGCCCAGCTTTATGGCGTCGTTTATCCCAATAGGTTCTTCCTTGGAAGTCACCATCGGGCTTGTCGCAATATTCCTATTATTGACATTTCCCGGGGCTCTTGCATGGGCAGTATTTGGCGGACTACTAAAGCAGCTGATGGCTAACCAGAAAAAGCGAATGATCTTTAACTGGGGTGCAGGTGTGCTCCTGATTGCCAGCATGATTCCTGTTTTGGTCAGTTTCTAGCCGGCGCGGTGACTTAAACGCTTTCGGCGAAATTCGATTCCGAAGCAAATTTCGAGTTAAAATTAGAGCCAAATTGTTTCCATGGAGGGGCTATGACCGAGAGCGCTGTTCGTCTATTGGCAGGCAACCCTGCTCCTAGTTTCACGCTCCTAGACCAAGACGGCACTGCCGTTGAATCAAGCGAACTTTTTCAAACACCCACAATATTTTTCTTCTTTCCAGCTGCTGGCAGTCCAGGTTGCACCAAAGAGGCGGAAGATTTTCAAGAAAACCTTTCTGAATTCGCTGCCAAAGGCTACAAAATTGTCGGGGTTTCTCCGGACGGCCCAGAGCGCCTCAAGGAGTTTTCGCTGTCGCACGACTTAGATTTTTCACTTCTTTCAGATCCTGATGTATCTGTCCACAAGACCTATGGAGCGCACGGTGAAAAGTCTCTCTACGGCCGCCTGTATAGAGGCGTCTTGCGGTCCACAATTATTGTCGGGGCTGATGGCATCGTCGAGCAAGCAATGTACAACGTCAAAGCCACCGGCCACACAAACATGCTGAAAAAGAAACTTGGTTTTTAGGCTTCCCTAAACAGCAACCTCACGTTTTTTGACAGCATCGTTACGAAAACAAAAGTTGAGGGAACTAGCAATCCCAGTCCGATTACCACGACCCCGTACTCTCCTCCAAAGCTGGCCACACCTATCGAAACGATGAGCAACTGCATCACGAACGAAGGAGTGTACGCCCATCGCCGCAACCTAAGCATCCCAAGTGCGACGTTTGAGAGAAATAGAGCTCCGGCTGCAACCAGTCCAGTTAAGAACGCTGCGCTGACCAGTGACAGTGAGTTTCCCTGAAGGACAGAGATAAGCGACCACAGCGCCAAACCCCATAGCGCGACTGACTGGAGAGCGGTGATTAATACCGCTAAGAGCAAAATTCTTGGCTTTTTAGACAATTGGGTATTGATTTCTTGGGTCGGCTGTGAAAGCATTTTGTAGTCGCAAGAAGGACTCTACCTTCACTCCGACACAATTTTCGACCTTAGGAATAACAGAACATATGGATATGACTTGGCTAAATCAAGCCCGTTGCCTCAACGAAGATCCAGAGCTTTTCTTCCCAGTGGGAAACACGGGGCCCGCTCTGGGGCAGATCGAGCAGGCTAAGACGATTTGTCGCCAATGTGATGTTTCAGCCCAATGTCTTGAATATGCCATCAAAGAAAACCAGGACACCGGAGTTTGGGGTGGGCTCAGTGAAGACGAGCGCAGGTCGTTGAAACGCCGCTATGCAAGAGCTCGCAGGGCCGGCTAGATCGGTATCTCCAGCACCACCCTGGTCCCACCTCTAATCGGTGAGGTCCAGTTAATTTTTCCCCGAAGCTCTGACTCAACTAGAGTTTTCACAATCTGAGTTCCCAAGCCGGAGCCAAGCTTGCCCTCTGGAAGTCCAACTCCATTGTCCTCTACTTCGACCCGCAACGCCTTCTTGGTTCTCTCTGCCGAGACCTTCACCACACCGGGTTTTTCTCCAAGGCCGTGCTCTAGAGCGTTAGAAACCAACTCCGTGAGGACAAGGGCCAAGGATGTGCTGCGTTCGGCCGGCAACTCTCCAAAGCTCCCATCAAACTCAGTTTTGACATTGGCGTGAAAGGAAACTGCAGTCTCAGGCACGAGCATGAGGATCCGTCGGAAAATCTGGTCAAAGGAGACCTCTTGGTCCACGCCTTCAGATAAAACATCGTGGACCACCGCAATTGCACTGACTCGTCTCATGGCCTGTGCAAGAGATTCTTTTACTTCTTCTGAATTGGTTTGCCTGGTCTGAATGCGAAGCAGGCTCGCCACGGTTTGGAGATTGTTTTTCACCCGGTGGTGAATTTCACGAATGGTCGCGTCTTTTGTTATCAATTCCCGATCTCTCACCCGAAGCTGGGTGACATCCCTGCAAAGAACTATTGCGCCGTTTCTAACCTTTTCGCTCATCAAGGGAATTGACCTCAGCGCTACGGTCTGCTCTTCAAATTCAACATCGCTCCTCCATGCGCCCTTGCCAGTGAGAATCAGCGGAAGGCCCTCGTCGACCTGAGCAAACCCACTCGGCAACTCATTGACAGACTCAGCCAATAGTCGACCTTCGAGCTCGCCGTCTACTCCAGCCGCATTGAACACCGATAGGGCACTTGGGCTCGCGAAAAGGACTCGGCCTGCAACATCAAGCCTTATTAGACCGTCCTGTGCCCTGGGAGC
The DNA here is from genome assembly GCA_029241985.1 of Aquiluna sp. Lineage (GTDB taxonomy): Bacteria > Actinomycetota > Actinomycetes > Actinomycetales > Microbacteriaceae > Aquiluna. The sequence continues at coordinate 3,013 of JAQWUU010000032.1, forward strand.
ACCCCTTTTAGGCGCAGTGCCAACTTCAGCTGTTGGGAAACTACCGTCGGCAATCATATTTAGCAGTTCGTCTCCGATTGCAACAAAATTCAGTTGGAGCTTATTTGGCATTCTTGATTCGCCAAGGTTTGTGTGCCTGGTGATCACAGCAATCGGTTCTGACTCATCGGTTTTATTGGGTGCGAAAACCGGATAGGCGGAAATCCTGCTGGCACTCCCCTCAAAACGTTCCAGGCCCGCGCCGACTGAAGGCCGCTTAGTTTTCCAAGCTTTGGTTATCTGTTTTGCCCAGTCGCTCCTAGGCGCATTACCAGTGATGTCCCGATAGAACAGTGTTGGTGCACCCGCTGGCCTAGCGTGTGACATGGCCTCAAAGGATGAGTCTCTTGGGACCCAAAGAACAAGGTCAGAAAACGCGGCATCTGCTACCAGCTGCCAATCCGAGAGCACGGCGGAGATCCATGACTCGCCTTCAAACTCTTTGACTCCCACAATGGTCGAAGTTTATCGCTAAAGGTCTGCATCCAGTAGATCAAGCGCCAAGTGCCGAATGGCCTCCCTGGCTTTCGAGCCTTTGGCACAGAGGCAAAGTGGTTCGGCCCTCAAAAGCGATGAATCGGTTGCATTCGCATCTTCGGGGACACAAGCCCTCAACTCAACTCGAAGCAGGCGATGCATTGTGTCTCGCAGTTGCCTCTCAGCATTTTTTCCAAGCGTCGACGATCTCACTCGATTCGCGATCGGCCAAAAGGTGAAGTCCACCTCCCTGCAGTCCCACAAAAATCTATTGATGCCAACCGAGTCCGCTCCAAACACACCCAAGGCAAAATCAGAGAACTCAATGAGAGACCTAGTTGAAGCGTTCCTGGCCACATCACTGTTTGCGCTCACTAGCCCCTGTTCGAGTTCACTAGCGAGATCCAACACCACGACATCGAATTGCTCTCTGAATAACTGCAGTGCGTTCTCAAGAGCATCCGCATCAAGCTCTCGCCAGCGGCTTGGTGAATTTAGCCCCGTCAAAACGTGAATTGACTTAGAGCCGAACTGGATTTCCTCAGTAAGCCGAAGCACTTCTGCTTGGGTGAGCCGATTAGACCTCGCAAGTCGCAATACCGCTGTGATTCCGGGTCCAGGCTCTGTGAATCCAAGATGAGAGGCCATGGAAGGGTGGTAACTGTCGGCATCTACAATCAGCACCCTCATGTCCATTGATGCGAATTCAAAACCGAGATTTAGGGCCACCGTAGTTTTGCCACTGGCTGCGCTCCCCCAAACCGAAATCACCCTCGCTGAGCGAGCCTCAATTCTTGCCAGCACAGGATTGTCTATCTTTGCGCTCGGCCGAACGAGATCTGCGAGAGTCACGGCAGTGGCAAAACGTAGATAGGGTAACCGGCGGCAACGGCAGAGATTAATAGAGTGGACTGTTCAGTGTTTACCAAAAGCTCAACATCTGGAAACTCCTCTGCGAATAACCCCTCGCCATAGGTAATGGCCAATACTTCTGAGACCGCAACTATTCGCTGAGGCATGAAACCCTCTTCGGTTTCCACAACCTGCCATACCGAAACAGCACTGCCGGCGACAATCGACTCTGCAGGCTTGAGATCTGGGTTGAACCGCAGTGAGGTCTGCTCGGGCAAAAGCCCCTGTCCTAGAAGTCGTCTGGGAATCAGTTCTCCTGGCCCTACCACCGCTATAAATCTTTGCTCGCCGTTGAGGTCTTCCTCAGTGGCATAATTCTCGGCAAGATCGCCTAGCTCGAGTTCAACCAGACCGATATTCGCCTCTGCCAGACTCGATCCGGTTGGGATGTTGGAAATAGCGACGAGGTAACTGGGCAGTGGCTTCAATGCGGTGGCAACAACCAATCCCCCCAAAATTACTGACATGCCAGCCACCAGGAGCACCCAGTTCTTAGGCCTGGCTCTAATTCGTTTTGGCATTGAGCCTCCTTAGAACAAGAACAATGCCAACTTCACAAATTTGCCGCTAAAGGTTTTCCACAGCCTTGACTTCTACACTCGTCACAGCCTCTATCGGACACCAGATGACTTGCAGTTCAGTGGCAAGCCTGAGCCAAGAACCTTGAACATTCAGCAACCAGCCTCTGTGGCTTACAGAATTCGACTTGACTTCGATTCTCACGGGTAATCGTTGAGCACTCAAGAAATCACTCAGGGTCACTGAGGACTGCTCAGGCATTGCCTTTGCCGCTATGCGAACAACGACTGTTCTTGGGTAAGCCACAATTCCATTGGGACCTATGCCACTGATGAAATCTGCACCCAGCGCGAGCCCGTTTAGAACAGTCGAACCGCCAATGTGGTGGACATCAGCCAAAGTGTCAGAATTCGTAGTTCGGGTGGCTTGAAATTCGGACTCAATTTCTTGAATTATTCTCATGGCAAACCATCATGACTACTTTTTTGTTGATGTTTCACTTATCCACAGCGGCACTTTGGGGGATTCCGTTTTATGTGAATCCACGCAATAATTCCTGCAAATCTAGGAGGGGGAATTGAATGTCAATCAAAATAGCGCAACAAAACCAAAATAATCCTGCCAGCTTCTTTGCCGAAATCTCAACAGCCTACATCGAGATTTTGGCCGGAGTCAGACGCCCAGAGCAACTTTCCCGGTGGCTCAGCGACAAGGCTTACTACGATGTCTCTCAGAGGTCGCGCCGCAATTCCCGTCATCAGGCAATCACTGGTAAAAGCATGCGCCCAACAATCGTGATTAGAACCAGCAAGGTCTTTCCGACTGACTCGGACGCCTTCCAAGGTGTCGTCCTGCTCGACATTTCAGGTGCAATTCGTGCAGTCTCGGTTCGGGCAGAACTCATTCACGACAGATTTCGAATAACCGAAATCGTGCTGATTACCCCCTGAAGAAAGAGCTTCCTTGGCCACCCTGTTCGGGCTTTTTCTGACCAGATGGCTGATTTTGAGTGCCTTTATTCAAAGCCTTGGGGTTTGGCTCTTTATGGACGTCCACTTTTCCCTGTTCGGTCGGTGCCGAATAGGTAAGTTGAGCTGGTTGCTCAATTTTGACATCAGGAACTGACTGCTTAATCTCAACGTTAAAGAGGAACTGGACTGCTTCTTCTCGAATGCCCGCCATCATTTCGATGAACATCGCAAATCCCTCACGCTGATACTCAATTAGTGGATCGCGCTGAGCCATAGCCCGAAGCCCAATACCTTCCTTCAGGTAATCCATCTCGTATAAATGGTCCCGCCACTTGCGATCAACAACCGATAGCATTACTCGTCTTTCGAGCTCTCGCATGACTGGCTCGGTGACCTCTTCAGTTCGCTTCTGATATGCCAAGCGAGCATCACTCAACACCTCTTCGATCAGCCAGGCTGAAGTCATCTTGGACCTTGAGCCGGCTTCCTCCATGACCTCACTGATTTCCAAGCCGATTGGGTACACCGCTTTAAGATCTGCCCAAAGCGCTTCGAGGTCCCAGTCAGCTGAATTTGTTTCCAGCTGTGCCCTTTGGATTACCTGAGAAATAACCTCCCCCAGGAATTCTTGGAAAGTACCCGAAATATCCTCACCCTGGAGAATCTGGCGGCGGTCAGTGTAAATAGCCTCGCGCTGACGGTTCATCACATCGTCATACTTCAGAATGTTTTTTCTGATCTCAGCGTTACGACCTTCGACCTGAGACTGTGCAGAGGCTATGGCCCTTGATACTACACCCGACTCAATCGCTTGATCATCTGGTACAGAAGATCGATTCATAAGGGCCGCTGCGGCTCCAGAATTAAACAGACGCATGAGGTCATCGGTCAGTGAAAGGTAGAAACGAGACTCGCCTGGGTCACCCTGGCGACCTGATCTTCCTCGCAGCTGGTTATCTATGCGTCTGGACTCATGACGCTCAGTACCGAGAACATACAGCCCCCCAACCTCAACCACCCGTGCAGCCTCAGTTGCGGCATCCGCCTTCAAGGACTGAAAGACGCTGTCCCATTTGGCTTCGTACTCCTCGGGCTGCCCATCCGGGTCTAAACCGAGCTTTGACATTTGCTGCACAGCTAAGAATTCGGCGTTTCCACCGAGCATAATATCTGTACCGCGACCAGCCATGTTCGTCGCAACCGTTACTGCCCCGAATCGACCAGCCTGGGCAACGATGATGGCTTCACGAGCATTGTTCTTTGCGTTTAGCACTTCGTGCTTCACGCCACGCTTCGCCAGCAACTTCGATACGTACTCGCTTTTCTCGACGCTGGTTGTTCCAACCAAAACTGGCTGGCCCTTCTCGTGACGCTCGAAGATATCTTCAACCGCCATCCGAAACTTGACTTCCTCATTCTTGAAAATCAAGTCAGACTTGTCTTTTCGGACCATCGTCCGGTTTGTTGGAATCGAGACCACGCCCAGCTTGTAGGTGGACATAAATTCGGCTGCTTCAGTTTCAGCTGTACCAGTCATTCCAGCAATTTTGTCGTACAGGCGGAAGTAGTTCTGCAGAGTCACTGTAGCTAAAGTCTGATTCTCTGCCTTAATGGCAACACCCTCCTTGGCCTCAATGGCCTGGTGCATGCCCTCGCTGTAGCGACGACCAGGCAGAACTCGCCCGGTATGCTCATCGACAATTTGGACTTCGCCATCAACTACTACGTAGTCCCGATCGCGCTTGAATAGCTCCTTGGCTCGAATCGAGTTGTTCAAGAAAGAAATAAGCGGAGTGTTGGCCGTTTCATAAAGATTTGTAATGCCGAGGTAGTCCTCAACCTTGTCAATGCCACTTTCCGACACTCCAATGGTGCGTTTTTTCTCGTCGACTTCATAGTCTTCATCGGCTACAAGGGTTAGCGAGAGCTTGGAGAAAACTCCGAACCACCGGTTTACATCCGCAGCGGCAGGTCCAGAGATAATCAGAGGAGTTCTGGCCTCATCGATGAGGATCGAGTCGACCTCGTCAACGATGGAGTAGAAGTGACCGCGTTGGACGAGGTCATGCCTTCCAAGGGCCATGTTGTCTCTGAGGTAGTCAAACCCAAACTCATTATTTGTGCCATACGTAATGTCACAGTCATACTGCGCCTTACGCTGAACTGGATCTTGGCCACTGATTATGCAACCTGTTGTCATGCCAAGAGCCCTGAAAATTCTGCCCATCAACTCGGATTGGTAACCAGCCAGGAAGTCATTTACCGTGACAACGTGCACGCCGCGGCCTGGAATTGCGTTTAGGTATGCGGCCAGAGTGGCGGTCAGAGTTTTTCCCTCACCGGTCTTCATCTCGGCGATGTTTCCAAGGTGCAGAGCAGCAGCACCCATCAACTGAACATCAAAAGCACGAAGACCTAAGGTTCGAACCGAGGCCTCGCGCACCGCCGCGAATGCCTCAGGAAGCAACTCATCAAGAGACTCTCCGGCTGCGTACCGTTCGCGCAGTGCGCTGGTCTCATCCTTGAGCTCGGCATCAGAGATGTCGTTGTAATTTACCTCTAGGGCATTGATCTCTTTCGCGATGTTCTCGAGCTTGCGGAGTAATCGGCCTTCACCTGCGCGCAGCAATTTGTCGATTGAAAATGCCAAGATTCACTCCTTGATAGTCGCGTGCAAGTCTAGCCCGAGACGGCTGCTAGCTGCTGAGCGAAATAACCCCGTAGCTATAGGCTTTTCGCCTGTAAACCACTGACGCTCTGTCTTCCTCAACATCGTGAAAGAGATAAAAGTCATGCCCGACCAACTCCATGAGGCTAACCGCCTCGTCTTTGGTCATGGGCTCTCTTTCAAATTCCTTTGACCGGATTACCAATTCCGCCTGGTTTTCGACTTCCGCGTCGATTGGAACAGGGGATTCGCCGTTCAAAATCCTTGGGTCAACCGGGGTGACATCCAAATCCCTGAACGCAGAGCCTGTCAGCTCACTCGTACCCATGGTCTTGTGACCGCCACGATGGGGTTTCTTTTTGTCTGAGTACCTTCTGAGCCTTTCAAGCATCTTGCCGAAAGCTATATCGAAGGCTGCAAATTTGTCCGACGCCTGGGCTTCAGAGCGAACCACGTGCCCTGGCTCATAGACCGTCAGTTCGACCTTGTCTTCTTGGCCGGCATGCTTTTGATTATCGTAACGAGTGACTTTGATGTTTAGCTCATCAGGATGATGCGCAAATTGCTCAACCTTGCTCGCTTTTTCCGACACATAATCTCTGAAGCGATCAGAGACCGTGAGGTTTTTGCCTGAAATTCGAAGTTCCATTTTTACCTCCTAGTCGACTTGGTAGCCGTAAAACCAACTTACGCCTTTTTGTCTTGGCCCGCGTTGGGTTTAGAGAATTCTCTTGGCTAATACACAGATTCCCAGCACTTGATAGCCAGCGACTTGGAGCGACCTAATGCATTCGGACAGCGTGGCACCGGTAGTCATGACGTCATCGACCAGCAAGACAGTCCCGTTGCCGGGCCTGCAAAACATTGACCCTGCAACATTTAGTCGTCGGTCAGAGGCCCCGAGTTTTCGCTGATCTACCGTGCTCCTTTTCAATTGAATGAGCCTTGAGTCTCTCTTACCAGCCGGGCCAGCAATATCGCCAAGCAGTTTGCCCACAGGGTCAAAGCCACGTTTTTTGTAGTTCTGTTTATTTCGAGGTGGACTTGTAATCTGCTCGGGCTCAAGTTCAGCGATGGCTTCGTTCAAACCGAGCCCCCAAAGTCCAGATAGGCATGGAACTAGGGAGATTCGGCTTGAATCTTTATACGCCTTCAAAAGTGCTGCAATTTCATCTGAGTACTCAACCGAGTACCAAAGTGGTAGCCCCTCAAAATTTGCCCGTACGCTCTTGGTCAGTGGAATACATCCCGGGCAAACAGGGCTAGGCAGTGCTCCGCACACCGCGCATTTGGTGGGGAAAAGAAAATCCAATAAATCGTTCAGCATCAAACCCATGATTGCTCAAAGATGCTCAGCGGCGATGCGCACCTCTATAAGGCTGTGGAAAAGACGGGCTTGGCATGCGCTGTTAGCGCACGGCGGTCATTGCAAGTACATCGGTGGCAACTCTCCTCCAGCTTCCGCTGGAAAATAGCCACACCTCATCAAATCGCGTCAGTAAATACGTGCTGGTTGCAGAAACAGCGCCCTGGATTTCCCTGCCGACTACTGGAGGCATGGCCAGCTGCGTGCGAGGGCCTGAGATCGGATACTCGCTGAACGCAGTCAGGCCACTTGTTGTAGTTTCCAAAACCCTTAGATTTGCAGGGCCTTGCCAAGCGATTGCAGTCGGTTGTCCTAGTACCGGGGTGACAGAAATTCCACCATCAACCTTTAGTGGAATGAAGTTTGAGTCTCTAACCACGATTCCAATCTCGATAAGCGGGTCTGATTCAGGAGGTTGAATCGCTTGAGCTATCCTCACGCCCTCAGCTGAAATTGCCGCGGCCAACCTTACCCCTACGAACTCGCTGGTGAATTTTCTAACTACTGTCGAGCGGTCATAGATTTCGATTTCAGCGCTGGCATCCGAAGGGAAAACCCACAGGGCTCCAAAGCTGTCGTATTCGATAGCTACAACATTCACGGCGTCATTCAATTGAACAATTTCAGTGCTCAGCGTTTGGGTCCTGACTTCGAATACGCCAGCATCGCTGGTGAAGGCAACTCGCGCTCCGTCTTCGGTGATCGCAATCAGCTTTGGTTGATACTTCGACACCAATTCCGACGTCCTTGGAAGCTCAGGAGCTCCAGCAGCGTTCAGCGGCCCAATGCCATTTTCGGTGAGCGTGTAATTCTGGGACCTTGGAGAGGTTGGCTCAATAGGGCCGCTTGGGATCTCCTGAATGGAACCATTGACTGAAAGTGAGACATCATTTACGCCTGGAATTTGAGACAAAGTTGACTTCAATTGGCCGAGCATAATTCTGCGCTCTTGAGTGCTTGCTGCAAGCGCATCAGAATCAAAGTCGACCTGGGCAATTCCCTCCACCGTTCGCACTGCATTTATTGTCAGTTGAGTTCCAGCTGGGATTGCTGACTTTACACCTGGCAATAGCCATGAACTGGGGCCCGCAATCAGAGCATTCACCAAGCGGGTTGCAGTCGAAGTCCGCGACGGGAACCATCTCAAGTCCGGCACCAGTGTCTGGTAATTTGAGTCAACAAAATACAGCGGGAATGCGTTGAACACGACTCCAAAAACAGGTGGAGTTACAACCGTTAGGTTTGGTGCGCTGGAGATGCGAAGCTGCCCATCTTGTTCAACTAACTGAAATCTAAGGTTCGTGGAATCCCCTGCAACAGAATCAAAGTATCTACCCTGCTCATCGACCCTTGCACCGCTGTTGACTTCAACCACCATCAAGGTTTGGCCCGCTTGACGGAACACCGGTGCGCCAGCGCGAATTATGGTTTGGTTGTTTGGGTTCCAGCGTTGAGCAAACTCTTCGCTCAAGAATTCTCTGGCGACTGCGTAGTCATTTAGTGGACTCGTCCCAGCACCCAAAAATCCAGACACTATTTCTTGAGCTGAGGCATTAAGTGCCGGTCCAGAAGGAGTGTAATAGGCAAATTCTTGTTGAACCTCGGGTGCAATCTCGGGACCCTGCTGGACATCCAGTTCCGTTGGAAGAGTTGCGCAACCGACAAGCAAAAAAAAGCTCATCAGGGCTATCAATTTCCGGATCATGATTTCACCGACTTCGGTGGAAGTGGAATTGGAGAGTTGCCAATGACTGAATCAACACGACGGGGCAAAGTGAGCCGAAAACTAGTGCCCTGATTGGGCTTGGACCAGACCTGCAGCCATCCCCTATGGAGAGTGGCGTCTTCTTTGGAAATCGCTAGCCCCAATCCTGTGCCACCAACAGAACGCTGCCGGGCAGGGTCAGCACGCCAGAACCGGTCAAAGACTCGTTCGAGCTGCGCTCGAGACATACCGATACCGGAATCTGTGACGCAGACGGCAACTGAATTTGCATTTTGACCGACATGAACAACAATCGGATGCCCCTCACCGTGTTCGACTGCATTCGAGAGCAGGTTTCTCAACAGGCGCTCGATCCTCTTTGCATCAAATTCGGCTTCCACAGCTCCCGACGGAAGCTCCACTCGGATTTCAGTTTTTTTGGATTGAGCTAACGGCTCGATCGAAGCTATGGATGCACCAACAACCTGATTCAAGTCGTTTGTCTCCAGCTCTGCGATGACAGCACCAGCGTCATATCGAGAAATCTCCAAGAGATCGGCCAGCAAAGATTCGAATCTTTCAATTTGATTCTGCATCAACTCTGCCGAACGAGACAATGCAGGATCCAAGCTTTCTCTATTTCCAAAAATAACCTCGCCGGCGAGCTTGATAGTGGTCAGAGGCGTGCGAAGTTCATGGGAAACGTCCGAAACAAACCTGCGCTGCATTCTTGAAAGCGAATCCAACTGTTGAATCTGCTGCTGGAGGCTTGCAGCCATTTTGTTGAACGACTTTGCTAGCTGCGCTAGAACATCCTGACCTTTCTCAGGAAGCCGCTGGTCAAGCTTCCCGGCAGACAGGGTCTGTGCTGCTAGGGCAGCCTGCTCGACAGGCCTAACCACACTCCTTGTCACTAAGTAGCTCACCAGTGCGATCAAGGCAAGGAGAATGACACCGGCCACGGTTATCGCGTTTTGAACCAGTGCCAAAGACTGCGCCTCGGCGCTCAGATCAAAGACCAAAAAAAGCTCAAAGTTACCTGCCAGCGGAATAACCAAAGGAGCACCAACTGTGATTCCTGCAACCAGCAGGCCGTCTTTTTCAAAACTAACCGGGGTATAGGTAAGAATCCCTACGGATTCTCTGACTTGCTCGCGTAACTCATTCGGAATCGTCTCAAGGTCGAGGTCACGCGAAATAGGTGACTGGAACAATTGAAGCTGGGGCTGCCCCGGGCTGCGCAGAAGCGCAACCTGCCTTGATCCCGAGCCACCTGTAATCTCAAGCGACGGAACCACGGCGTTGATTAGAGTCTGCAATGTGGTTTCATCGGTAACAGCCGCTGCCGCAACTGTCCCCTGGACGCTGCTTACCGCACGCTCCGTTTCGCTCAGTACTTGATCAAGGCGATTTTGATAAAACCCATTTGCGAGTGAGTAGGACAGGAAGCCACCGAGGGTTATTAGAGCGATTGCACTGAGTAAAACGGTTGCGAACACGGTCCTTGCCGTGAGTGAGCGTCTAAAGAGGGAAATCACTGATTCTCGGCGCCAGCCCTATAACCGTGACCTCGAACTGTCATTACGATCTTCGGGTTCTCAGGGTCACGTTCTACCTTGGCCCGCAGTCGCTGAACGTGAACATTAACAAGTCTGGTGTCGGCCTTGTACTGATATCCCCACACCTGCTCGAGCAGCATTTCGCGACTGAAAACTTGCTGGGGCTTGCCAGCAAGAGTGTGAAGAAGTTTAAACTCAAGCGGAGTAAGCGAGAGGCTCACGCCCTCGCGATCGACTTCAAAAGTTTTTGGATCCAGACGAAGCCCTGCGACTTCAAGCACTTCCGAGTCGTCAGGCAGTGGCCTGAGTCTGGCCTTCACTCTGGCCAGAAGCTCAGCACCCTTGTGTGGCTTCACGACGTAGTCGTCGGCTCCTGCCTCTAAGCCGAGGACAACATCTTCGGTGTCCCCCTTAGCAGTCAGCATCACGATTGGCACTCCTGATATCGCCCTGATTTGGCGACAAACTTCAATGCCAGACTGCCCAGGAAGCATGACGTCAAGAAGAACAAGGTCTGGGTTTCGCTCGGTGAAAACCTCTACCGCTGAGATTCCGTCGGCGGCAAACATGGGTTCGTACCCCGCTCCAGCGAGCACAAGGCCCACCATTTCCCGTAAAGCATCATCGTCGTCGACGACCAGCACTGTTTGCATCATGGCACAATCCGTTCCCCTGAGGAATTCAGTTCAACCATAACTGGCGAAACCGTTGTTACACCAATGTAACCAAATACGGCAGTGTAAGCACGCGCCAATGCTAATTTCTTGCGATTGCATCCAAAGCTCTTTTGGTTACCATCCGCATAACCTCAAGCGAGTTTGACTCGACATTCAACCTCAGCAGTGGTTCTGTGTTCGACTCTCGCAAGTTGCACCACCACCAAACCCCGTCTGCCTCCCAGCTAAAGGTGACACCATCAAAAATTTCCACAGTAGCCTCGCTTAGGGCCAGCTCAGCTCTTGCTAGGGCAGCCTTTGCGTCTGTCACCTGAGAGTTCACTTCGCCGGAAGCAAAATAAGGTGTGTAGCCAGCTGAGAGCTCAGACATTAAAAGCTCCGAGTTGCCAAGCTGACTGATCAGGTGCATGGCCGCAAGCATTCCGTTGTCCGCTCCCCAGAAATCTCGGAAGTAGTAATGAGCCGAATGCTCGCCACCGAACACAGCAGAAGTCTCTGCCATTTTGTCCTTAATCAAGGAGTGCCCGACTTTAGTCTGCAGCGGCTTCGCTCCGGCGGCGACAATCGTTTCGGCGACAAACCGAGAAGTCAAGAGGTTATGAAGCACGGTTGGTGATTGCTCTCCAAGCTTTTGAACACGTTGAATTTCTCTTTCTGACACGATTGCAGCCAAGGCCGAGGGCGTGACAGCCTGACCCTTCTCATCTATTGCAAAACACCTGTCAGCGTCGCCATCGAAGGCCAAGCCTAGATCTGCTCCGATCTCCAGTACTTTGCGCTGCAGGTCCACCAAGTTCTTGGAATCAAGAGGATTGGCCTCGTGATTTGGAAATGACCCATCAAGCTCAAAATAGAGTGGAACAATTTCAAGCGCAGTTATGTGACTTAAAACCGCTGGAACAGTGAGCCCACCCATTCCGTTGGCGGCGTCCACAACAATTTTCAGAGGTGACACATTATCCAGCGGCACCAAATCCAGAAGATATTTAACATATTCCGGCATAACGTCCACGAACTCGATTTCGCCGGCTGATTCAACTAGTGTCACACCGTTCAGAAGAAACGCCTCGGCTCTATCTCTGATAGCGGCCAGCCCGCTTTCGAGGCTAATGCCACGAGCGCCCGCCCGTGAAAACTTGATCCCGTTATAGCTAGCTGGGTTGTGGCTGGCTGTGAACATAGCCGAGGGCATGTCCATTGAGCCAGAAGCAAAGTAATTCATGTCTGTGGAACAAAGCCCCAGCATCACGACGTTAGCACCGCGCTTATTGGCCCCGGCGGCGAAAGCCGCTGCAAAACCAGGGGAAGAATCTCTCATGTCGTGGCCAACAGCCAATTTCTTGCCTGAGAGCTCCAGCTCGTCCACAAAGGCAGCTCCGAAGCACTCAACAACTTGATCTGTCAGCTGACTTCCGACGAGTCCCCTAACATCGTAGGTTTTTACAAAATCATGAAAATTAGTCAAATCCGCATCTTCCAGCTAGGCAGATTTCCAAGAATACAATGGGGTCATGACTGTCGGTCCAGATAAGCGAGATCGCCACGGAAGAGGAATGCGTCGTCCGCTCGCATCCAAGCTCTTCCGACACGGCCTCACCAGAGCAAACCTGTTTGAAGAGGCGGTCAGTGACACTGTTTCTTATTTAGTTTCCAAGTTCCCCGAAGAGCTTGGTGCCCTAAATTGGCGAATCGAAGAGGTGCCGCTGGAAGAACGGCCAGAATCCACTAATCGTTGGCACGCTAGGCATTCAACAATGACAATAATTCTGTATCGAATCCCCATAGAGCGCGGTGCCAGCACTTCTTCAGGCGACCGGCGCATCCAAATAGAACGGGCGGTGATTTTTGCTGCCGCTAGCTTGATCGACAAAGACCCATGGGAACTGCTCGATCAGACCTGGTAGCAAACGTTTATCGAACGGTTATAGAAATTTCATTGCCAAAGTTTGTATTTTCACTTGGGTTGATCACGGCATAGCCTGGCAAGTCAAGAATCTCCATCGCTGCAGAAAACTCAGCGGCCGAAACTATTTTTATTTTGTTGCCAAGCACTTGCACGTCAGCCTGGGTATCGGGCTCAATCTGGATGCTCTGAAAATCAACCCTGCTCCCAGCTGTGATCTCCAGATTGACAATGATGCTGGACTGTCCAAAATTTCCTAGATACAGCGTCGACTGGTAGAGGGGAATGGGCAATGTCAATTCAGTGAATGACGTTGCTGGAGTTAGCCAGGCAAAATCCAATGAAGGTTGCAATTGGACATTTCGCACGCCAGCCAAAAGCGGCTGCAGGCTTTGAATTTCAAGAATATAGGAGCCATCAATCAAGTCGAGCGGTGTTTCACTGAACCCTTCTGCCCCGACCGGCACCCGGAATACTTCCGTGTTTTCCTCGGAAAAAGCAGTGATGATGGCCTCTGTGGGTAATTGGCCAGGGTTGTAAAGCCTCAGTAACGGCTTTTCGAACCCGCCTGAGGTTATTGTCAATCCGACGATGTTGTTCTGTAATCCTGGTTTTCCCAGAGGGACCTGAAGGTCGATACCCCTTGGGCTCAAGCCCAAAGTTGCTCTTTGCTGCATGGCCACAGAGACCGGAGCACTGCGCGATCGAAACTCGAGAGCAAACACTGGCTCTTGGAAAATGAGGCTGGAGACAGGCAATATCTTGGTTTGGCCCGCAGCTAGGGCAACTTGCTCTGAAATAATGCCGCCCGGCAATCTGAACTCTAGTTCAAGCTGTGTATCTATCTGGCTCGGGTTGGCAAGTAACAAAACTGTTTCCTGTCCAAGAGCTGCTGCGCCAGAAATAAACCAGCCGCTGTAGGCCGGCTGCGGGCAATAACTCGCCATCAGCCCACTGGCACGATCACGAGAAACGCCTTGCGCCTGAAGGGCTGCAAGCAATGAGGTTGACTGTCTCTGTCCCCCCACGGTAGCTAGAGCTCCGTCAACAGCAGTCAATTCCGGGGCAAGCAGTATTGTTCCGTCGCCGACGGCTGAGTAAACAGAAGCGGAACCTACTCTCTTTGATGTCCCAATCTCTACACCCGACTCTCCGCCGATTTCAGCAAAAGCACCCGGGCAGTAGACCGAAAGTGGCAATGGTTCAACCTCCACCTGCCTAACGACCGCCTGCGGTGCTTCCGTAAGCGTCGTCGGCATGAGACTGATCACGTAAGTGGCAACAAAGGCAGCCGAAAACAGCACAATCAAACTCGATCTAACCCAGGTTTTCAATTTCGTACCCCCGCTCTACGCGAGCCCCTAATTGACGCTGGAGTGGGAATCGCAAGCAAGAGGAATGACGCAAGGATTGCCAATTGAATGTTTCTGGAGGGCGGAGAAGAAGGTGGCTCAGGGTAATTCGCCCGCGCCCCCTGAACCTGCCAAAGGTGGCCGAAGTCGGTTTGGCCTGAATTTTGCAGCACTGTCATGGAATCGATGCCGACCTGGAACGCCGTGATGAGCTCCGGCGCTGAGCTAGCAAGCAGGACAAAATCGATTCCGAGTGCGTCAAGGTAGGCACTCACTCCATCCGGGTTGCCAGCTAGCAGAGACCCAGTTAGCTGGGCCAACTGGTCGTCAATACTGCTTTCAGGACGAAACAGGTCGTAGGCCAAGCTTTTCTGTTCGAGGGTTTCTCCAGAACCCCACACCAAACTTGTGACCACTTGCTCCGAGGTGACCTCAATTTTTAGGGTCCTGATACCGCTGTCTACTTCTGCAGCTGCGACGACCAGTGCGGGGGCCTGTCTTGCGGGTCCGAAAAAGGCAGTTGGGTTACTTGTCGGCCCGAATGCGAAAGCACCGACAAGCATCGAAACTAGCCCAAGCGTTGTCGCCAAACCAGTAGTTGATTTCTTTTTCAGCTGGTTGACTGCAAGCCCCGCTGCAATCAGCAGTGCACCTAGAGCCAATGCTTGAGAACCAGAGCTTGCAGCAATCGGTTGATACCAGGCAACCCCTGAAAAAGTGATTGCCAGCGACCACGCTACTGCTGCTACTGCGAACTTGGTTTGGGCAACTGCAAACAGTGCACCGAGGAACGCAATTCCAATGGTCGCCAACAGCGCCGGGCTACTCAACAGCTGGGTCGGAGCCAAATAGGCCGAACTGCTGACCGACAGTAGAGCCAAACTGGATTCGGATGCAGCAAAAGCTACCCAAGGGTAAATCAAGGCGATTCCCGGTATCGGGAACCAGACCAATACCGGCAACCTTTTGAGGTAAAAAGCCCCAAGCCCAAAACCAAAAAGCATAAAAACGATGAACAAGACTGGGCTACCCACTGCAACAAGGGCACCCGCAATCCCAGAAAGCCCAACCCAGCGCCATGCCTTAGCAGACGTGAAGCTAGTTGCTGCTTTGATGAGGAAATAGGCAAGCCAGGAGCCAGCCAAGATTGCTACAAGATCGGCCACCCCTGCTTGAGACTGTGTGGCAAGTACCTGCGGGCTGACCGCGAACACAAGAGAAATCAGGTTCCTGACCCAAATCTTAGAAATCACCAAACTCGTCAAATACCAGAAGGCTACAAACACCAAGGTTGGCGCGACATAAACAAAGACCGCAAGCGCCAAGCTTGGGTTCGAAGATAAGGCAAGGCCAAATAATGCGAGCACCCAGTTGAAGGGCTCGGTTGGCAGGCTTACGCCACTCAGAAAGGCGAGCGTCGTTTGACCAGTTGCATCCCAAATGCCAGCGGCAGATGCCCCCAATGGCACTAACCGCTCAGCGTATAGGCTGCCGGTTGGAAAAAACTGCCAGCTGACTAGCAGCGGGATCAGAATTAGCCAAGCCGCACCACTTGAGAAAAAATTTGCCCTCGGCTGGATATCAACCAACGGTTGATATTCAAATTTTGACTCTCTTTTCTTTTTCCTCTGAGCACGGGTCGCATAAAAATCGGCAAGTGCTCTGGTCTTACCCAGCGCCCGCAACGACTTTCTGGCTCGCAACCTGCTGGGGATAGTGAGACAGGCCCACACCGCCGCAGAGAACTGTCCAAAAATTCTGCTCGGCCTCTTTGCAATTAGGTTCTGAGGGATAGCCAGAAGCGCAAATATTGGTAGTGATAGATAGAGCAGTGGCAGCAACAGCGACGGCAACAGCAGTCCTGCCATGTGCACATGCGCTCTTGAGAGCGCCTGCACACGATTACCCCCGAGCCACTTTCGTTTTCGTTGGCCGGCCATGGAAAGCCCAGCGTGAGAAACCCGAGCTTTTGGCTCCACACTGACCCGGAAGCCGGCCGCTCTAGCCTTGGCGCAAAATTCGATGTCTTGAGCCAGAGCTGGTGTTGAATCATCCAGCCCACCTAAGCGCTGCCAGAGATTCAGACTCACAAGCATCCCAGCCGTGGACACTGCCAGCACATCTACGGAGCGGTCATGTTGACCTTGGTCATACTGGTCTTGAACCAATAGGAAGGGTTTGCCAGTTGGCGTAACAGTAATGCCCATTTGTTGGATCTCAATGTCAGACCCCCACTTGAGAAGCTTGGGGCCAACAATTGCAACCGAAGGAGATAGCTCTGCCGCGCTGGCAAGCATCTGCAAAGCGGTTTTTTCTGGTGCTGAATCATCGTGCAGCACCCAAAGCCACCCGGGTTGCGATTGTAAAGACTGGATTCCGGAATCAATTGCTGCGCCGAGCTTTACATCCCCTGGTTCGACAACTGAAAACTGGAATTTCTTCGCAAGCTCTATGCATTCCTGATTAGAGTCAGTTTCAACAACCACGACTTGCTCTGTGTTGGTGGTTTGATCACTCAGAGCCTGAAGAGTGCTGGCAAGAAAATCAGCTTTTCCGTGTGATACGACGATTGTCGCTACGGATAGCGTTGACACTAGAAACTAGGCGCGCTTGCGCAGACGGCGACGCTCGCGCTCTGAAAGCCCACCCCAGATTCCGAACCGCTCATCGTTCTTGAGGGCATATTCCAAACATTCGCTGTTCACCGAGCACTGGGAACAGATCTTTTTAGCGTCCCGGGTGGAGCCACCCTTTTCAGGGAAGAAAGCTTCAGGATCAGTCTGGGAACAAAGGGCATCCTCTTGCCAAGCCAAAGGATTGGTCTCAGAATCACCATATGAACCAGCTACGCCCAGCCGAAGCACATCAATGAACCAATTGCCTGGCACTCGACCGCGCTGTTCCATGCCTGTCCCCTATCTAAAGAAATCTACTGGTGTAATTACACTGCTGTAAGTATGCCTGTGTCAAGCTCGAGTATCAAATGAAATCGAAATCTATTGGTAAACCCTCAAGGTAGTCTTGAGCCATGAAACTTCTAATAACTGGCGGTCTGGGGTACATAGGGTCGCATGTGGTCCTGCAGGCGCAGCGTGCTGGGCACGAAGTGGTTGTGGTTGATGACCTCTCCACCGGACTTACAAGTCGTGTCGACTGCCAGGTCGTGGATGTTGATCTGGCGAGTGAAAAAGCTCTTGACGTGCTCCACAATCTTATGAACGAGCACCACTTTGAAGCGGTAATTCACCTCGCCGCAAGAAAGCAAGTGGGGCAATCGGTTGAGCAGCCTGAGCGCTACTTCAAAGACAATATTGGTGGTCTGGCGAACCTCCTACTGGCAATGAAAGAGGCTGGCATAAAGAAGCTTGTCTTCTCTTCATCCGCAGCCACATACGGAATACCAGAGGTTGAGCTTGTGCCGGAGGACTACCCCGGCATTCCGATCAACCCCTACGGACAGACCAAGCTCATCGGCGAGTGGATGGTTTCAAACGCTTCAATTTGGGGATTAAAAGGTTTAAACCTTCGCTACTTCAACGTCGCTGGTTGCGAAATTCCAGCCTTGGCCGACACTGCTGAGCTGAATCTTATTCCTATCGCAATAGCGGCAATCAAGCGCGGTCAGAGCCCTAAAGTGTTTGGCGTCGATTACCCAACAATCGATGGCAGCTGCGTCAGGGACTACGTGCATGTTGGTGACTTAGCCAATGCTCACCTCCTGGCCGTGGCGTACTTGGAGCAGTCAAGGCAGGAACATGCAACCTTTAATGTGGGGACAGGAATCGGCGCCTCAGTTCTGGAGGTGCTGGCAGAAATCCGCGTGGCCTCCGGGTTGGACTTTGAATTGGATATGCACCCGCGACGACCCGGCGACCCTCCAAAGCTCATTGCAGACACGAGTAGAATCGAAAACATTCTGAGCTTCAAGGCAAGACATGACCTAAAGGAAATCGTAAAATCTGCCTGGGATGCCTCTAGTTAGGAACCTTTAGGATTTGCCCCACGCGAATGAAATTCGCGTTGTTTATCCCATTTACGGAAGCTAGTGCCGAAGAACTGACGTTAAGTTTTCGTGAGATTCCCCAAAGAGTGTCACCCGAGGTAACCACGTAAGTCTTTGGAGCAACAGGCTCCGGCTCCTGTTCTACCTGCCGCACATTTGTGTTGGATGTTGAAGTCGGAATCCTGAGGAGTTGCCCTATCGAGATTCGGTTTGGATTTGCAATCGAGTTGTAATCCTGAAGAGACTTGCTCGATATTCCAAACTTCGAAGCAATACGCATCAAAGTGTCACCGGATGCCACCCGATACTCAACTTCTACCGGTGGCGGATCTTGTTCTTGAACAGGCTCCACGGCTGGTTCCGGCACTTCATTAGAATCCCCTAACGACGCTGTCGGGATTCGAATCAGTTGCCCTACCCGAATCTGATTTGCGTTTGCAATCTTGTTAAACTCCTGCAGGGACTTCAAAGACAATCCAAATTTCGCCGCTATCGCGCTCAGGCTATCGCCAGACACAACACGATACTCAGTCACGCTCGTGGGTTGAGGTTCTGGCTGCGCCGAGGGAGCCTCTGAAGGCTCGGGGTTGGTGACGGGGTTGGTTGGAGCTGCGGGAGGCTGCACCGGAATTGGCGTAGCTGGGTCAAATATGAGGTCCCCGAAATTGCCGCTTGGAGTTCCTGCAAGGGACGCAAGCTCCACAGTTTTCGGCGCGCTGCCAGCCGAGGCCATCCTGCCACTGAAATACGAGCTCACCGTCACGAATCCTGGTCCGTCACCCTTGAGCTCCTCATACGCCGAGCTAGAAGGGATCGTCTGCTTCTTTCCATCTTGAATCAGGAAGAGCTTGCCGCTTGGGTCCTTAATAAACTGACCGATTGGTCTTGACGCTAGAGCCATTGATTCGCAGGCAGCCGAAGACATCGCGTAGGTATTCATTGGGTACTCAGCTGCCCCGGCAGGTGAAATAGGGTAAAGAGTGCCGTTATCCAAGAGGTAAATCTCACCATTGCACTGGACTTTATTAGACGGAAAACCCGCCAGAGTGGCTAGTGATGCAAGCCCGGAATTAGAAACTGTGAAGGTTTTTGACTTTGACACGCTTGTGGCCTGGGCGCGTCCGGAGAGTTTGATTTTCGTGACCAAGCTGTCCACGAAAAACAATTGCGAAGAACTTTTTGTCCGAATTATCGATCCAGGGGCAAATGCCTCGCCGGCGAATTTAATGGCGCTTACCGCCGACTTGGGAATCTGAATAGCTTTGTCCTGTTCGACCAGTGACAGCAGCCTCGCGACCATGGCAGGGTCGCTTGACACCCTTCGTTCGCCTGATTCGACAAGGTAATTCAGTGTGGTACCACGAAAAGTGACTACCGCTGGAGCAGTAAGTGAACCGTTAACTGTGGGCACTCTTTGGAGGAGGTCATCAGAGACTATCGCCGCAGTATCAACCCAATTTTCCGGGTCTGTTACTGGAATTTTTCCTGCGGCTGTCAGGACAAAGGTCGATCCGGCCAGGTTTCTTATGAAACCACCTAAGGACTGGGTGGAAAGACTTGATTCGATGGCTTGCCGGGAAATCTCTTCCGAGACCGGCACCAACCATTTGCCGAGATCAACCTCACTTGCCAGCGAGGTGTCTATCAGGTAAGTAACACCTCCAGTTGCAACCGCTTTTTGGGTGCTGCCTGCGACTTTGAAGATAATCGACTCGGATGCTAGCGGCGCGCCTGGAATTATCGAGACTATTTGTTCAAGAGTCATAGGTGTAGGGCTAAAAGCTTGGGCCCCCACTGATGCCAACGCTATGTCATCAATAACGATTCGTGAGGTGCCGTCTTCAATCCAGTATCGCGCGCCACTCTCGGTTTTTATTAGCCTAGACAGTGCGCCCCCGTCCACGAAATTGTTTAGCTGCAGACTGGTTACTGGGATGCTGTTCTCGCAATTAGCTCCGAAGTGACCGGCGACTTGGCAGTCTGGCACCGAGTATTTGACTCCATCGACTAGCAAGAACTTTGAACCAGAAATGGAATCAGAAACCAGTTGAGTCATTTCACCTGTCGTGACAAAGCTATCCAGGTACGCGGTCGATATTTCTCCTATTGGTCCCAGCGGCCTGAGGGCGGCAAGCAATCTGGAGTCCGTAACCAAGTACTTCTTGTCATCCACAATCAGGTAAGTCTCAGGGCCAGCGGCTTTTAGAAGGTAGCCACCGCCAATTGGGGAGCCAAACCAGTCGTGGAAGAATCGCCAGAAGTTTCGATTTCCGTACGCGGAGCAACTGTCACCAGTGCCATACATGTT
>JAQWUU010000033.1 GCA_029241985.1 Aquiluna sp.
GACAACAGGGAAGCGGCAGAACTCAGCTGGCAGGGTGAAAGTCAATTCATAAATATTGTTGATCACGATGTCCACATCGTGACCGCGGGTGACCAATCAAGCGACCGCTTGATTGTTCTGTTGCATGGCTTTGGTGCAAGCTCGCTGACCTGGACCAAGACGATTGACCAGCTTGCAGCGGACAGCTTTGTGGTGGCCTATGACCGGGCGGCTTTTGGCTTTACCGAACGGCCAACTGAAATAGGTCAGGTGAACCCGTACTCATCTGAAGGTCAACTTCTAGTGATTGACGGCCTTGTCGATAACTTTGGCGCAGGCAAAGAAGTTGTGATCCTTGGCCATAGCGCCGGAGGGGCTTTGGCGCTTGGCTATGCACTTGATTACCCAGAAAAAGTGGACCAGCTGATTCTGGAAGCACCTGCGGTCTATGGCACCGGTGGCAGTCCTAGCTGGCTGAACTGGGTGTTTAGCATCCCGCAAATAGACCACCTTGGCCCACTCGCTGTCGCATCTATTGCCTCAAGTGGTCTAGATCTTCTTGTTGAGAGCTATACCGACCCCAGCATGATTACCGCTGGGGTTCAGGCCAGCTACACGGCACCGCTCAAGATTGCCGGCTGGGAAAGAGCGTTCTGGGAATTCAATAAAGCACCGCGTTCACTGAACTTGGTGGAACGGCTGGATGATTTGCGAGCGCCGACATTGATTATCACCGGTGACGATGACCGTGTGGTCGCCACTGCAGACTCGATAAAACTAAATGGGAATCTTCCAGGCTCAGAACTGGTGATCATCGAGGGTGCCGGTCACCTGCCAAACGAAGAGAAGCCGCAGGAATTTGTTGACGCAGTTCTGCGCTTTCTGAACTGATAACGATAGGTTTTTAGTCATGCTTTATAAAGGTGTTTTTGGAACTATTAGAACTTTGATTGGCTTGGCGCTTCTTGGAAGCGTCATTTGGCAGGTTGCGGACCGACTAGGCGCTGACCTGTTTCGACCCACCGAATATTTTGCCTACTTCTCGATAACGTCCGCGATGCTGGCGGGGCTTGTGGTGCTGACAAGCGGAGTGATGCTCCTTAGAGGAAAATCGGAGTCTGAGCGGCAAAACATTGCCCGCTTAGTGGCTGTGGTGTCGATGATTATTGTAGGCACGGTGTATCACCTGTTACTCGGTGACTCAGCAATTGACCCGAGGGATGTCGGCTATGACTGGCCAAGGATTCCGAACGCAATAATCCACACCTACGCCCCGGTTCTGGTAGCACTTGACTACTTATTCTCGGTCAAAGGGGCCAAGCCGCGATTACTAAAGGCAGCCTGGGTCGTTGTTTATCCACTGGTTTGGTTGGGCTTGTCAATAATCCGTGGACTAAGTGATGGCTGGTGGCCTTACTGGTTTATCAACCCCGGGAGCGAAGGCGGGGTCGTTGCCATGCTTACCTACATATTTGCAATCGCAGCCTCATTCATCGCTCTTGGTTTCGTGGTGCTGGGCATCAGGCTGTCTGCCGCCAAGATGATTGGCGCCGATAACAAATAGTTTCACCGACCGTAAAGTGCAAACCTAGGCACAACTTGACAACGACGCCTCCTTTGCCCGTCAAGAATGCATTGTCAGTAGTGAAATTAGTTTGGCTTTTTACTGGTTGTCGTTACACATGCTTATAAATCACGAACTAACAATGCTCGATGGATCCACCAAACACCTAGAGGACTTTTCAGGCCAACTATTACTGGTTGTGAACGTCGCCTCAAAGTGCGGCCTCTCGCCGCAGTATGAAACCCTGGAGGCCCTGCAGAAGAAGTATCAGGACCGAGGCTTCACGGTGATTGGCGTTCCCTCTGGTTCCTTCAAGCAAGAACTAAAGGAATCAGACCAGATTTCGGAATACTGCTCAATGACTTGGGGGGTCACTTTCCCAATGCTTGAAAAGGCAGAGGTAAATGGTAGAAAGCGCCACCCGCTCTACAAAGAGCTAGTCAAAACCAAGGACGCCAAGGGTCTAGCCGGGCCAGTGATGTGGAATTTCGAGAAGTTCTTGATCTTGCCATCCGGTGAGGTCAAGCGCTTCAGGCCGAAAACCAGCCCAGATGCACCAGAAATCTTGGAGGCCATCGAGGCCAATCTTCCTGGATAGCTCTAAAACGCTAACCTTGGCTCCATGGCCATCACAGTTGTTGCAGCAATCATCGAAGATGATGCTGGCTTGATACTGTGTGCCAAGCGGGGTGACTGGAAAGACAGCCCGAATAAATGGGAGTTCCCAGGTGGCAAGCCAAATTACGGCGAAGACCTCGAAGCTGCCCTAAAACGGGAAATCAAAGAGGAGCTTGGCATTGAGATCAAAGATCTCAACCTTTTTGACCGAAGTAGCACACAGGTGGCAGGGCAAGAAATAGATCTTGCATGTTTCAGCGCAAGGCTTGCAAATTCAAAGCCGGTGTCTTCAACCGATCATTCGGAGTTGTTGTGGCTGAAGCAAACCGAGCTTTCAGGTCTCGACTGGGCTAGCCCTGATGTTCCTGCAGTCAAAAAACTTACTATGCCGTATTGCTAAAAAGCTTGTCAGGCCAGTCGCAGGCCTTCTTTGTCATCGAGTTTTTTGATTGCGATCAAGATAATGTCGATGATCGTCCAAACACCTAGGCAACCAAATGTAATCAGCTTTAGTATTCCAGTTCCGATTTTGCCTAAGTAAAAACGGTCAACACCTAAGGTGCCGACCACGATTGACAGGATCAGGGCAACTAACCAGTCTCGAGAAGAAAACACCCCTGGGATCTGCTTGGCATTCCAGTGTTCGCCGTTTGAATCGACGACTACCGCATCACCGTTTAGTTTTCCGGCCTTTGCCCACAACTTGAGATCTTCGGTCGTGAGGGTGTGCTCTTGTCCGGGAAGTTTTAATGTCCAGTTAGTCATGTCTATCGCCTTTCGAAACTTGTGCTTCCAGCCTAGTGCCAGCCAATGTCACGGTTCTGCTAACTGAGAAGACCTAAGGGGAACCGCAGGTAGGCAGCCTTCCATTTCAATGCCTCTGAGCGCCAGGCTAAATCATCTGCCAGCTCTGCAATTGCGGCCCAGAAAAAGATCGTGATTAGGTCAACGCTCAGGTAGCTGATGGTGTCGCCAGGAAAGGCCTTGCCAAGAAACCTTCTTAGCAGTGTTGGCATGTCCCCAAAGCCGTGCTCGTGCAGCTGGGACCGAACCTCGAGTTCAATTTCCCTTGCCCTCCGCGGATTCCAGGGTGTCATCGGGTCCGGGAAGTGCAGCAGGTCACTTAGCTGAAGCGCTTCTCGATACCGCACATCTTCTAGGCGATCAAACAGCGGTGCAAAGCGCTCCATTTCATAGCCGTGCTTCCGAAGATCCAAGATGTCCGGGTAGGCGACAAATCGATAGAAGGGGACGTGAGGCCTGACGGCTTGGTAAGGCCTTGATGTAAAGCTTGCAACCAGCGGATCAACCCCAACCGCAGCAGAGCCCCAGGTGTTGAAGGCTTCATCCGGATAGGGAATCTTCTCCAGCTCTTCAGGGGTCGGGTCGCTCATAGTGAATATTGTCGTTTAGTTTTGCGATTTAGTGGTCGCTTATTTGAAAACTTGCACTACCCAAGCATGTCGTGACGAACCAGGGTCGCATTGCGATCTGGCCCAACACCGATTGCGCTGATTCTGGTTCCGCTCATTTTTTCCAACGCGAGGACGTAGTCCCTGGCATTTTTTGGAAGCTCATCAAAGCTTGTGACCTTGGAAATGTCTTCCTCCCAGCCCGGGAACTTTTCATAAATTGGCTTGGCGTGGTGGAAGTCGGTCTGAGAAACAGGAACCTCATCAACCCTTTGGCCATCAACATCGTAGGCAACACAAACTGGAATCTCCTTCAAGCCCGTTAGTACATCAAGCTTGGTCAAGAAGATGTCGGTAAGACCATTGATTCTTGTCGCATAGCGTGCAATCGGGGCATCAAACCAGCCGCAACGTCTGTCGCGACCGGTTGTAACACCGACCTCACCTCCGGTGGTTCTTAGGTATTCACCCATGTCATCAAACAGCTCAGTTGGGAAAGGACCTGCGCCAACCCTGGTTGTGTAGGCCTTCAGGATTCCGATTACACCGCTGATCTTTGTGGGACCAATTCCGCTACCGGTGGTAGCTCCGCCTGCGGTGGGGTTTGAAGAAGTAACAAAAGGGTAAGTTCCGTGGTCAACATCCAGAAGTGTCCCCTGGCCACCCTCCAGCAAAACAGTTTTGCCCTGATCGATTGCCTGATTCAAGATCAGCGAGGTGTCGGCGACCATTGGTCGCAGACGCTCAGCGAAGGACAACAGGTGCTCAACAACCTCTTCGGCGTTCACGGCAGCGCGGTTGTAGATCTTTACTAGCAGGTCGTTTTTCTGGGCGAGTGCTGCTTCTACCTTCTGCAACAAAATGCTCGGATCAAAAATATCCTGGATCCTGATTCCAAGCCGGCCCATCTTGTCTCCATAGGTCGGTCCGATGCCACGGCCTGTTGTTCCAATCGCGCGCTTTCCCAAAAAGCGCTCAGAAACCTTGTCAACGGTGACGTGATAGGGGGTGATGATGTGAGCGTTAGCGGAAATCAAAAGTTTTGAGGTGTCAACACCCTTGGCGATTAGTCCGTCAATCTCCTTGAACAAAACTTCAAGGTCAACTACAACACCGTTGCCGATGACCGGCGTGCAGGCAGGGGTCAAGATTCCAGAGGGAAGCAAGTGAAGCGCAAACTTTTTGTCACCGATTACTACGGTGTGGCCAGCGTTATTGCCGCCCTGGTAGCGGACCACGTAATCAACGCGGTCACCGAGTAGATCGGTTGCTTTACCTTTTCCTTCGTCGCCCCACTGGGCACCAACGAGAACTACTGCAGGCATGACTGTCCCTTTCCTAAAACTTTCGGGATCTTTTGGGCTTCAGCCCGAATTCCAAGTCTACCCAAAAACGTGCTGCGCGACCCAAGTGTGCATTGTTATTGCAGCTGCAGCAGATGCGTTTATCGACCTGGTTGAACCAAACTGCGTTATCTCTAAAACCATGTCTGCTGCATCAAGCGCTGCCTGACTGAGGCCCGGGCCTTCTTGACCGAACAAAAACAGGCACTCTTTTGGAAGCGTTACTGTTTCGAGTTGCTTGCAGCCCGGAACGTTATCAATTGCAATAATCGGTAACTTGCCGCCGTTTTTGGCTCCAGTCTTTGCCCACTCGACAAGCAAGTCGACACTTTCTAGATGTCTAACATGCTGGTAGCGGTCAGTGACCATTGCGCCCCTGCGATTCC
>JAQWUU010000034.1 GCA_029241985.1 Aquiluna sp.
AGGACAAGGCTGAGCAGGACTACTTCATTGAGCACCTGCAGGCAGGTGCTGTCTTCGTCAACGGCATGACCATTTCATACCCTGAGCTAGCTTTTGGTGGCATCAAGGATTCCGGTTTCGGGCGTGAGCTATCAGACGCCGGCATCAAGGAGTTCTGCAACCTAAAGACGGTTTGGAAGGCGTAATAACTTTCGCACTCAAGTAAAAAGGCCCCGAGCTTTCCTCGGGGCCTTTCTTACGTTTAGGTATCAGTAAGGGTTTGCGACAAACAGTTCTTGAGCCGGGAACTTGGTCAGAACCTGCGCCCCATTATTGGTGATCACAACTTCTTCTTCGATACGCGCTGCAGAAATGCCATCAGCCGCAGGGCAGCAGGTCTCAAGAGCAAAAACCATTCCGGTTTTGATTTCGACCGGGTGACTGATGCTGTTTAGCCTTGAGATAATTGGGCGTTCGTGGAGACCTAGACCCAGACCGTGACCGAACTGCAAGCCGAAAGCGTCCATCTCGTTGGCAAAGCCAAGATCGGTGGCCTTTGGCCAAAGTTTTGCAATCTCATCCGTGCCAACACCGTTACCCACTTTTTGAATCGCGAGATCCATCCACTCTCTTGCGCGCGCGTATGCATCGTGCTGCGCCGGTGTCGAGCTGCCAACAGAGAAGGTCCGGTAGTAGCAGGTGCGGTAGCCCTGATAAGAGTGAATGATGTCGAAAAACGCTTGATCACCTGGACGAATGATCCTGTCGGTGAAGTTGTGTGGGTGAGGGTTGCAACGCTCACCAGAAACGGCATTAATAGCCTCGACCTGTTCCGAGCCAAGCTCGAAGAGCTTCTTGGAGGCAAGGGCAACGATTTCGTTTTCCTTGATTCCGGGGCGAAGCGCATCGGTGATGTCCTGGTAAACACCGTCTACCATTGCTGCAGCCTGTGAGAGCAGCATGATTTCGTCCACACTCTTTATGGATCTTGCATCAAGCATGTCCTGTTGAATGTCGACAACCGTTAGACCCTGGGCCTGCATCTCAAATAGGAATGCCGGCTCCACTATGTCGACACCGACGGGCATCCCCGCTACACCGGCATCGGCTAGCATGCCCTTGATCATGGTTACAGCCTCTTTCATGAGACCAACCTCCGGGTGAATTGCTCCTCTCAGACCGAGCATTCCGGCGTGAGAATGACCTGGCTCAATCCAGGGGGCAAATAGAGTGTGGTGCTTTGCAGCGGAACCAAAATCCCAGATGTGTGGCTTTGCATCGCGAGTGAGGAGTGCATAGCGAGACATCTTGTCGCCGAGGGCTCCACCAACCCAGGTTTGTGTTGTGTAGCGAATGTTGTAGAAGTCAAAAAGCAGGAAAGCGCCGCATTCGGTAGCACTGAGTGATTCGACTGCTCGGCCTAGGCGGTAGGCACGAAGACGCTTGTAGTCGATGCGCTCTTCGAAATCCACCGAGGTGGTTCCGTGCGCTGGAATCATGCGATTATCGAAATCGAGAGCCGGTACCAATGGTTTTGGCTCGAACGAGGTGCTCTTGGGTGAATTCATAATCTCTCCTTGGAAAGTATTCTTGTCGCTAATGTTTAGCTCGTTCCCTAGGGAGATTTGGGGCCGACCGATTGTTCAGCCGGCCCCAAATCACACCTGCGGGTAACTAACTAGTTAGCCGTTGCTCTTGGTGTAGTACTCGTAGTGAGGTCCACGCCAAAGCGGGTTCACTGTAAAGCCCTCAAGCCAGGAACGATACGGATACGCGAGGCCCTCTTGAGCCGCGTACACCCACATTGGGTCCTCGTAGAGCAACTGTTGCAGTTCGGAGTAGATCTCTAGACGGTCCGCTGGATCAACGGTCGCCTTTCCTGCATCAATGAGATCTGCGATTCGATCTGGGTCTTCATAAGCATCACGCATGCCATGCTTACTACCCCAGTCACCATCTGGATGTTGGTGCGGATCGAAGAACTGATGGGGGTCAGCGCCTGGATCGGCGTTCTTCACCCATAGAGCGAATGGAACTGGGTCCGCTCCAAGGTTGTCATCAAACTGAGTCTCGGCTTGGCTAACAACGTTTACTCTGAACTTGGGGTTCAAGAGCTCGATTCCGTCCTTCATAAGAAGTCCGACACCCTCGAACTCTGGCTCTCCAGCCTGAACTAGGACCGAGACAACGAAGCCGTCTTCCCAGTATGAAGTCTGCTTCATAAGTTCGGCAGCTTTCTCGAGATCGTACTCATAAATGGGTGCATTCTCGTCGTAACCAAAGACTCCCTGTGGAATGTACGCGGTGTAGCGAGCGCCATAGCCATCGAGGAAGGAGTTGATGTAGGTGTCGTAGTCGAATGCATAGCTAAACGCCTGCCGGATTCTCTTGTCAACAAAGAAGTCCGTTGGGATGGTGTCTGAAGCTGGCAAGTCATCGGAGAGCATGTTAAAACCAAGGTGAATTGGCTCTAGTAGCAGTCCACCCTCGAAGATTGTCACTCCGTCAACGTCTGCAACATCGCCAACGTTTGAAGGCGAGATGTCGATAATGTCAGCATCGCCGGCTCTCAGTGCCAATACTCTAGAGCTTTCTTCAGGAGTCACGTCCCATCTAACATCAGACTTTGCGTTCTCTCCCCAGTAATCCTGGTTCACAATCATGGTCAGAGATTCGCCACGTTTCCACTCTCCGAATACGTATGGGCCTGTTCCAACCATGTTGGCGTCCATCCATTCGCTTGGAGTATCGGCCTCAATGCCGCCATTGGCTTCAACAGCCTCTGGGCTTACCACGGAAGCGACAGTATTTAGCACCACTGAATACAAGAACGACGCATCTGGCTCGACAATAGTTACTTCAAAAGTGAAGTCATCTACTGCACGCATCGACTCAACCGAGTCGACAATTGCAGCTGCTTGACCTTCCGGAAGATTCATGGTGATAATTCGCTCCCACGAATACACAACGTCATCCGCCGTGAAGTCGGTTCCATCATGGAACACGACGCCCTCCCTCAAGGGGAATGTGTATGTGAGACGATCTTCACTCACTAGTCCGTTTTCAAGCGTTGGAACTTCTGTCGCGAGAGAAGGGATTAGGTCTGGCCCTTCACGACCGACATCGACTAGGCGCTCATAAACATTGTCAATTATGCGCTCGCCTTTTTCGCCCTGCTCAGCACGAGCAGGGTCGAGGCTCTGTGGCTCGCCGTTTTCAGCATGAACGATGACTCCAGCGTTACGAACTTCAGTGGAGTCGCCTCCACCTCCGCCATCAGAGCTGGTTCCTGAATCAGTGCTACCGCCACCACAGGCGGCTAGCACCAGAGTCATGGAGGCTAATCCGGCCACGATCAGCGTTGATCGGGGCCTTGATTTTGCAGATTTTTTTCTAATCATTACTACCCTTCTTTCTTATCCTTTGTCTTTTTCGAACCCTGGAAGAGCACCCAATTCTTGGGTGCGGGTACAAGATGTCCAGCGACCATCTTGGATTTGTTGAATACTGGCGTCTGGGACTTCGTTGAAGCTGAGCTTTACCGATTCGCCTTTCAGTTCCGGTGGCCGATCTAGTGCCAGGTTGGCTACCGAACTCTTTACCTGAGTTGCGAAGCTTTTTGCTGCTTCTGCATCTCTAAATTTAACTTCCGCGTTGAAATCATCTCTGCGTTCGACCGTGGTGATCGTCTCGAAAATTATCGGCGTTTTTTCTTCAGCACTATTCAGCACGTCGTCGACAGACCACCCACAGCCAGCCGCGGCGACGGGGCATCTGGGGTGGAGTCTGCATCCATGTGGTGGTTCGATGGGGTTTGGCACGGTTCCAGAGAGTTCCCAGTCGCGATCGCTCCTCTTGCCCTCAAGGGAGGGGTTGGAATCGCGCAGAATCTTGGAGTATGGGTGAAGCGGGTTGTCAAAAACCTGATCCGTTGGGCCATATTCCACAATTTGGCCCAGGTACATGACGGCTATGTTGTCGGACATATGCTGGACAACGCCCAAATCATGAGTGATGAACAGATAAGTGAGCCCCATGTCTGCTTGAAGCTCTACAAGCAAGTTCAAAATTTGAGCCTGAACTGAAACATCAAGAGCGCTCGTCGGTTCATCGAGGATCACGAATGCAGGGTTTAGCGCTAGTGCTCGAGCGATGGAGATTCTTTGACGTTGACCCCCAGAGAACTGGTGCGGATATCTCAGCATGTGTTCCGCGCCTAAGCCAACTCTTTCAAGCAATTCAATCACTTTGCGATTTAAGTCTTCGCCTGAGGCTTCCTGGTGAACTCGTAGCGGTCTCCCGACGATATCCCTCACTAGCTGTCGCGGGTTCAGGGATGAAAAAGCGTCCTGAAAGACCACCTGGCAATTGCGCCGATATTCGCGCTGTTTTTCCCTGGACATTGAGCCGAGTCGGTTCCCGGTTGTGAGCTGCTTCCAAAGCTGACGGTCTTGCTCAGAAAAGTCTTTTTCGTTTTGATTTCGCAGGCGCTGAACATCCCGCTGCTGCTCAACCGTCAAATCCATCCAGATGTCACCGCTAGTCGGCGAAACCAATCCAGCGATGACTCTTCCCAGGGTAGTTTTTCCGCATCCAGACTCGCCAACAAGGCCGAGTGTTTTACCCTTAGGGATAGTCAAATCCACTCCGTCTACGGCACGCACTTGACCTGCAACTCGCTGGAGTACACCTTCCTTCACTGGATAATGAACCTTTATATCGTTGAGTGAAACGACAGCATCTGTCTCAACTCCATAGTTAGCCGCTAACGAACCCGTAGTGCCGCTCATTCTGCCGCCACCTCTCCCATTTCTGCGCGAGCAGGCATGTCTCCAATATCGACAGAAAGTTTTTCTGCAGTGTCAAAACGCAAACAAGCTACTTTCCGTGAAGTCTCAGTTGAATTCAATAGTGGGACGACGCTCTTGCAAGCCTCCGCTGCCCACTTGCACCTGCTCGCAAAGTGGCATTGCGCCGGGGGAGAAACCAACTGAGGCACTGAACCTGGAATGGCTGCCAACTGACCTCTGGGGGTTCTCCGGTGTGGAATCGCGCCCAGCAACCCTTGCGTGTATGGGTGCTGAGGGGAGGCCAGAACGTCCACGGCCGGGCCTGTTTCAACAATGCGACCCGCATACATAACCGCTACCCTGTCCGCAAACTCTCGCACCAACGACAAGTCATGAGTGATGTAAAGAACGGCCATTCCTCTTCGTTTTTGCATCTCTTGTATGAGCTCCAAAATCCGCGCCTGAATCGTGACATCAAGGGCTGTTGTTGGCTCATCCGCGATTAGCAAGTCAGGATCGCAGGCCAGGGCTTGTGCAATCATTACTCGCTGTTTCATGCCACCAGACAGCTCGTGAGGGTAGCTTTTCATGATTTTTCTGGGGTTTGGGATACCAGTATCGGCTAGAGCCCTGGCAACTGCATCGTCAATCGACTTTTGAAGCGCTTTTCCTTTTTTGCTGCGAAGCAGAGAAAAAAGTCTGATCTGAAGAAAGCTAGCTCGCTGTTGCGCAATCATTTTGTCGGCTCTGCTGGCCTTATCTGGCTCAATGCCTGCATTTTCAAGAATCATGTCCATGCGGTGTTCCCCGAACACTTCTGCCAGCTGGCGGCCAATAGTCAGAGCTGGGTTCAGCGCCTTACCTGGGTCCTGAAAAATCATTGAAATCCGTTCGCCACGGATAGCCCTAACGGCCTTGATAGGTGCTGACAGGATTTCTATCGACTGATCCTGGTCTTGGCTCAGCAAGATTTTTCCACTTGCATACTCACCAGGAGGCTCGGGCACAAGGCGCAGGATAGATCGGGCTGTCACGCTTTTGCCGCAGCCAGTCTCTCCAACCAGTGCAAGCGTTTCACCCGGCTTTATTTCGAAAGACACGTTGTCGACGGCGTGAACCACACCGCGCGGTGAGTGAAAGTGGACGCTTAGGTCTTGGACTTTCAGGAGCCAGTTTTCCGACACTTTAACGGCCTTCCGTCTTTGGATCTAAGACGTCTCGTAGGCCGTCTCCTACAAGGTTGAACGCTAAGGCCCAGAGCACAATCGCCAGACCGGCAAAAGTTGACACCCACCACTCACCAGCCAGCAGCCCCGACTGACCATTGCTGACCAATGCGCCCCACTCGGTAAGCCCAGCCTGCGCGAGCCCAATGAAACTCAAAGTCGCTCCAATCAGAACAACATTTCCCATGTCAAGAGTGGCTTGAACAATTAGCGGAGTGGCCGCGTTGGGCAGCACATCCTTACGATAAATATTCCATTGGGAATCTCCCACTACTTTTGCTGCCGCCACATAGTCAGCCTGTTTCACACGGATTATCTCTCCTCGAATGATCCTGGCGTACTTGACCCAGAACACTGCTGCCAGCGCGAGAATGATATTTGAGAAATCTGGACCAAGAACCGCAGCAATTGCAAGTGCGAAAATCAACTCTGGAATTGACAGGAATACGTCAACAATGCGCATCAGCAGATTGTCTAGCTTTCCTCCCCGCATGGCCGCAATGCTTCCAACGATAGTTCCGAAAATTAGAGTGAACAAAACTACAGTGAGCGATAGCTGCAACGAGAGTCGTGATCCCCAGATGATGCCATAAAGAACATCTCCCCCGGTCGAGTCGGTGCCGAGAATGTGACCCGCAACCCCAGGCGCAGCATCAATATTCGACCAATCGCGGGGGCTTTGGTAGGGGTCTGGTTGATTTGGCTCCACGAGAAGCGGGGCGAAAGCGGCCATCATGAGAAACAGAAAGATAATAACCAGTCCGATAACCGTCAGGGGATTTCGGAGCACTTCGAGAGCTACTTCGCGTCGCCTGGCCCACTTGACACTGAGAGCGGTTGTCCGAGACTTCTCCTGCTGGGACTTTTTGTTTTGTTTGGAAACTGAACTCATCCTCCCAACACCACCCTTCTGTCCAGATAGGCATAGGCAATATCCACCGCTAAATTCACTGTCATAAAGATCAAGGCCGTAATCAGGACATAAGCCATGATGGTGGCTTGATCACCGGATAGCACGGCGCTGGTAACCCATTGCCCTAGTCCTGGCCATCTAAAAATCAGTTCCACCGCCACTGCTCCCTGAAGCAGGAACCCAAAACTCAGTCCGATAACTGTTGTAGTTGGAAGCAGTGCATTTCTTCTTGCGTGTCTCCTGATGACTACTTTGTTTGGAAGGCCCTTTGCGCGTGCTGCATCGACATACTCTTCAGACATTGCCTCGACCATGGACGATCTCATCATTCGCACAATGATTGCCATGGCCCCAAAGGCCAGCACAACAGCGGGCAACACTAAGTGGCGCACTGCATCTAAAAATGCCCCCGCGTTCAGCGCCAGAACCGCATCCAGGGTGTACATGCCGGTGGGGTGCGCTATTGAAGAAAAGATTTCTGGAGTTGACCTCCCCAAGGGAAACCAATCCAACCAAAGATAAAAAGGAACCAGGAGGAGGAGCCCAAACCAAAAGGTTGGCGTGCTGGCTCCGAAGATCGAAAAGAGGCGAGCTCCATGGTCAGGCAGGCGGTTTCGTCTTACCCCCGCGAGTGTCCCCAATGCTATTCCCGCAAAAACTGCGATAAATCCAGCTGCCAGAGCTAGTTCAAAAGTTGCCGCAAATTTTAAGCCAATGACATCGGTTACTGGAGCCACAGATACGCCGGACCAACCGAGATCCCCGCGAAATAAGCCGCCAATCCAGGCCGCATACTGAAGCGGGATTGGCTGATCAAGAAGGTAGCGAGCCTCCAGAGCAGAAATCTCCTCAGCGGTCATGTTTGGTGTCGCGTAAATTCCTACCGGAGAGCCTGTAAACCTGGTCAGAGTGAACACTATGACGCTAACGCCCAGCATAATAAACGGCAACAGCGCCAGTCTCCGTAAGAGATAGTCTCTAACCTGCATATCGCGCCTCCGTTGGCCTACAGTCAGTCGAAGAATCTCAATTTCTTGCAATCGATTGTGATTAGCTTACCAAGAAATTGAATCCACGCAACTTGCTTTTGTATCAATCGAGACGAATGGTGCCAAAACGTTACCACTGAGCCTGTGACACTGAGGTGAGGTGTGGGTTCAATTAGAAGAGGGTCTTGAGTAAGCGAACTTTTCGTCGCTACCGAGACAGCAACTCGCTTATTGCTTCTTCGGCGGGGCTATAAGCTCCGCAATTAGATCTGATTTCAGAAAGGATCAGTAACTGATCTTTAGTGACTTCCGATTCTTTGATTAGCCCAAAATCACTTGATTGAACTAACGCAACATACTCGACGCTTGCAAGGTCCGGAGATGAATTGGCAAGTAGACCAATCAGCTCCTCTGGTGGGAGGGTCAGAATCGACTTAGTTGCCTCCTCCCATAAATCCAGGAACCTTGAAGTCGAATCTGAGTGGACACCTGCAACCTCGGTCAAGACTGTCCCAAGGTAATTCTCACTGATATCCGCTGAAGTTAACCACTGTGTAAGGCCCTGTTTTTTTGCAGCTATCGAGGTCTCTGCGTTCAAGATGCTCCC
>JAQWUU010000035.1 GCA_029241985.1 Aquiluna sp.
GGCTCACTTGGCCTGATGACATCAGTGCTAACCACACCCGATGGCAAGACAGCACTTGCTGAGGCTGCTCACGGCACTGTTACTCGCCACTACCGCCAGCACCAGCAGGGCAAGAAGACTTCTACGAACCCGATCGCATCAATTTTTGCTTGGACCAGGGGTCTGATGCACCGCGCCAAGTTGGACAACACACCTGAGGTTGCAGAATTCGCTAGAACGCTGGAGTCGGTTGTTATCGAAACTGTGGAGAGCGGAAAAATGACCAAGGACTTGGCAGCACTTGTGGGCAAAGATCAGGAATGGCAGTCCACTGAAGAGTTCATGGCCTCGTTGGCCGAGAACCTTCGAATCAAAATGGCCTAAAAACTAGCGGCCCTTGTGGCCTGTGGAAAACTCCCTGCAGGAAACTGCGGGGAGTTTTAGTTTGTGGGGCATGAATCTAAAAACCTATCTTGCCTTTACAATTTTGCCGCTTCTTTCGTTTAGTGCCTCACCTGCGATTGCAGAAGAATGCCCGGGGAGCATTTGCGAAGTCATATTTGAATACACTGGCGCAGCCCAATATTTCGATGTTCCCGCTGGTGCTGGAAACATGACCTTCGAGATCTATGGCGCAGCTGGTGGTCGCGGTGGCCTCGGCGGCAAGGTTTCTGGCGAATTATTGACTGCCCCAGAAGAGCTGTGGATCTATGTTGGAGGGGTCGGTTCAGTTGGTTCCGATGCGATGGGTGGTTTCAACGGAGGCGGAAGAGCGGGTGGATCTAGGGGAAATGAGGGCTCGGGAGGTGGGGCGAGTGACATAAGGATTGGACTGGACCTCATCCAAAGAATAGCTGTGGCGGGAGGCGCTGGAGGCGGCGGTGGATTTTCTGGAGCCCCTGGAGGACATGGCGGTGCCCTGATAGCTGCAACTGGTGGCGCGGGTCAAGGTGGCGGCGGGCTTGGTGGCAACCAGAGTGCAGGTGGTGCACCGGGCACTTCAAATGGTGGAACGTCAGCGTCTGTCGGCGCTTTTGGTTTAGGAGGGACAGGGGGCAGCAGTTGGAATGCTGGTGGTGGTGGTGGCGGTGGAGGCTGGTATGGCGGCGGTGGCGGCGGAGCAGACACCGACACTTGTTGTTCTGATGCTGGCGGTGGAGGCGGCGGTTCCTCGTATGTCGACCCAATCTGGACTGCATCTGTACAACATGAAGTTGGAGTGAGACAGGATTCAGGGCTCGTGATACTTCGCTACGAGATAATCTCCAAGGTGACCGTGTTTACTGCAAATCAGGTTGGTCAGTCGGTGGAGCTGGAGGTAGGCATACAAGGCTTACTTGCTCTGACCGAAGAAGATGTTCTATTGGCAGATGAAGACTGCACAATAGCGGATTTCACGCAGATGGAAAACGGTGCCACGTTCACAGTCACTGGTTGCGCGTTGGCAGAATTTGAGGCGACGTTCTCGGGAGAATTCTTAGAGGCGCTAGATCCAGAAGGCATCAATTCGATTGCCTTGAGCCTTGATTTTCAAGGTCCAAGTTTGTTTTTGACACAGTCGGACTCGGAAGTTGTCGATTATCTGCTGCTAGTAGTGCCTGATGAAAGTGTTTATGGTCTGGAACTGAATGACTTCGAGGTGCGGGGTTGTGAAACAGCTGAGTTGTTGGGATTAGAGCTATCCCTCGGCGATTGCACTGACGGGGAAGTATCGGCAACACTACTTTCCGATGCTGTATTGGACGCATTTGGCAACACAGGTCCAAGCGCAGAACTGACTTTTCTAAGTATTAGAGATACAACTGCCCCCAATGCCCACTGGCTGGAACCGGTGGTGATTGAGCAAGATGGGTTCTTTAGCGTGGTTGCAGTGCTCGAGTACGAGGACTCACTAAACGAGGAAGCTATCGTAAGTTTCACAGCGGAAGATTTGAACTGCCTGCCGGAGGTCACAAAAGCCCCAAACAGTATCACGTTCGAGATTCATGACTGCGCAGAAGGTTTGCTCAATTGGCAGCTTCCCGCCTTTTCGCTGAGTGATGCTGCAGGAAATTTTGGGCCCCTCGCCGATAAAGACCTGGAGGTTGTTTTGGTGATTACGCCAGCACCAGAGCCAGAGCCAGGACCTAGCGAACAGCTTGAAAGCGGCGAATCCTCGCAAACTGATGTCTTGCCTGGGAACGAGGCCGAACCACCTTTGCCTTCCAGCCCTGCAGAACCTCAGCCATCTGAAAGTGAATCACAAGCATCAGAGCCAACCGAAAACGTGACTGAGGAGTTACTGGAAGAGATTGAAGATCTCTTGCAAACCGAAGTCCCAACTGAAGAATCAGTGAGCGAAAGCCAACCAACCATTTTGGAGAAAGAACAACAAGAATCCTCGGTTAGTGAACTTTTGCCGGTGGAGGTCGGGAAAGATGCGACCGACCCGTTGACCGATTCCAACCAGGTTCCTAAACAGGCTGCGGATTCAAGCATGCCGGCAATCGAGGAAAAGCCGAGGAATCCGAACCTGGTCTTGCAAGATTTTGAGTCTGCTAAACCGAGCATTATTCAGACTGCTGCACCATGGGGCATCGCCATCGTTGCCACTGGACTACTGGGAGTGGCGGTCTATCGAAAGATTATGGTTCGCTGACCATCAAGTAGCACGCGGTGTTCTGCAAACCATCTGACGGCTTGGGTGAGCGTCTTTGATTCCACATCCTGGCCGATTTGGACCAGATGGTGTTTAGCTGAGGAGTGCTCAACTCGGGTGACGTTCTGCTCGATGATTGGACCTTCATCCAAATCCTGGGTGACAAAATGCGCCGTGGCACCGATTAGCTTCACGCCTCTGGCGTGCGCTTGGGCATAAGGGTTAGCTCCCTTGAAACCAGGCAAAAAGGAGTGGTGGATGTTGATAATTTTGCCCGCGAATTCTTCGCAGAACTCCGGGGACAATATCTGCATGTATCGGGCTAGAACTATCAATTCAATGTCGTTGACTGTGATGAACTCTCGAAGAATTTTTTCGAAAAGAGCTTTGTCAATTTGATTCTTGGTTTCGTGGGACTCAAACGGCACACCAAAGAACGAGGCTAATGAGCCTAGAGCATCATTATTTGCAAATATTTTGGTGGTGGTTATCGGTAGTTGGCCCGCGCGTTGGCGATAAAGCAAATCATTCAGGCAGTGATCGGCAGTGGTTGCCAAAATAATCGTGCGCATCGGTCGTCCAACATAATCAAGGACATACTCCAACGCGAGAGACTCAGCCAAGCCCTCGAACTGCTTCTCAAAGTCGGCTTTCGTAATGTCCGCTTCAATTTGAAGCCTCATGAAAAAGCGGCCTGTGTCACTAGAGGTGAACTGCTGGCTTTCCGTTATGTTTCCGCCGGCCTTAACTACTGCACCTGATATGGCGTGAACTATTCCTGGTTGATCTGGGCATACGAAGGTAAGAACCCAGTGCTCTTTCGGTGATGACATGGGGTAATCCTATTGTCGCAAGGCTGTTCAGGGCGCAAGCGCCTATAAACTTGTTTCATGCCAAATCAATCAGCCAGCTTTATGTCACCGCTAAGTGAAGTCGATCCCGAGATTGCTGCTGTATTGCAGCAAGAACTAGATCGTCAGCGCCACACCTTGGAAATGATTGCTAGTGAGAACTTTGTCTCGAATGCAATTTTGGAAACTCAAGGTTCGGTACTCACCAATAAGTACGCCGAGGGCTATCCCGGTAAGCGCTATTACGGAGGCTGTGAAGCCGTTGACATCGCCGAAGATCTGGCACGTGAACGTGCCAAGGAGCTATTTGGTGCAGATCACGCAAACGTCCAGCCGCACTCTGGAGCAACCGCAAACGCCGCGGTCATGATGGCACTGGCCAGTCCAGGGGACCGCATTCTTGGTTTGAGCTTGGCTCACGGTGGCCACCTAACACACGGTATGAAGCTGAACTTCTCTGGACGCATGTATGAGGGGCACTCCTACGAGTTAGACCCCGAAACTCATCTGATTGACATGGACATTGTGAGGACTAGAGCGCATGAGGTCAAGCCTGCAGTTCTGATCGCTGGTTGGTCTGCCTACTCCAGGCACTTGGACTTTGCAAAATTCCGAGAGATTGCAGATGAGGTTGGCGCCAAGCTTTGGGTCGACATGGCTCACTTCGCAGGCCTCGTTGCAGCAGGCCTTCACCCAAGCCCGGTTCCTTATGCCGACGTTATCTCAACTACTGTTCACAAGACTCTTGGCGGACCTAGGTCTGGACTTATTCTTTGCAAGCAGGAATGGGCAAAGAAAATTGATTCCGCAGTATTCCCAGGTCAACAGGGTGGCCCACTGATGCACGTTATCGCCGGTAAGGCAGTGGCGTTCAAGGCCGCCATGCAGCCAGAATTCAAGGAGCGTCAAGAGCGCACGATCTCCGGAGCACGAATCATTGCGGAGAGGCTGAATCAGGCAGATGTTGTGGCAGCAGGAGTCTCGATACTTACTGGCGGCACCGATGTGCACTTAGTGCTGGTAGATCTTAGAAACTCTGCAGTTGATGGCCAGACCGCTGAGAACCTGCTGCATGACGCCGGTGTAACCGTGAACAAAAACTCCGTTCCAAATGACCCGAGGCCTCCAATGGTGACCTCAGGTGTCCGCATAGGAACTGCCGCTCTTGCAACCAGAGGTTTCGGGGAGGAAGAATTCACCGAGGTTGCGGACATCATCGCCCTGGCATTGATTCCGGGTTCAGACTTGGCAGCACTGAAGGCTCGCGTTCATAATCTCACCGACGGCTTCCCTCTCTACCCGGGATTAGAGAACCGGTAGCACCTTGACCGCCCAGATTCTTGATGGCCTTAGAGTTTCTGGGCAAATAAAAAGTGAGCTTACCCAGCAGGTAGCGGCCCTCAAACAACGTGGGATCAACCCCGGTCTCGGGACCTTGCTTGTTGGAAGCGATCCTGGATCTTCAGCCTACGTGGCTGGAAAGCACCGGGACTGTGAACAGGTAGGGATCCAGTCAATCAGAATTGATCTAGATTCCTCTGCCACACAATCAGACATCCAAGCTGCGATTAAAGATCTAAACCAGGCTGACGAGGTAACCGGCTTCATCGTTCAGCTACCTCTTCCAGGGGGAATTAATGCCAATCAAATGCTGGAAATGATTGACCCTGAAAAGGACGCCGATGGTCTACATCCAGTGAACCTGGGGAAGTTGGTTATGAATTTAGGGGGAGATGTCAAAAGTCCACTTCCTTGCACTCCCAGCGGAATTCTGGAACTCCTTGGGCGTTATGAAGTTGAGCTAGCCGGGGCAGAAGTAGCGGTGGTTGGTAGGGGTCTCACTGTTGGCAGGCCATTGGGGCTAATGCTGTCGCGCAAAGGTGTGGATGCGACACCAACCCTGCTCCACTCGGCATCAAAAGACCTTGAAGGCGCTATTCGCCGTGCGGATATTGTTGTTGCCGCGATCGGGAGTCCGCATTTTATTAAACCGGAGTGGATCAAGCCGGGGGCGGCAGTATTGGATGTCGGAATCACGCGAGTCAATGGAAAACTTCTTGGAGACGTAGACCCACTTGTCAATGAAGTTGCAGGCTTCGTATCGCCAAACCCTGGCGGAGTTGGGCCAATGACCAGAGCGATGCTGCTGAAGAACGTTGTTCTTGCCGTCAGTTAGAACCGAGATCTAATAGCCCAGAGGTCTGGGAAGACTGGGTTAAATAGCGTGCTGGCAAGATAGCCTGCCCCAGAAGACCCACCCGATCCAATTTTGTGCCCAATTGTTCGTTCAACCATCTTCACGTGACGGTAACGCCACTCTTGAAGGCCCTCATCTAGATCAACCAGTGCTTCGCCAATCATTGAGGCTTCAGCATCCTCACGATGAAGTTCGATTAGAACTTCTTGAAGGCCCTCGTGAGGCTCCCAACCCTGGGTCACATCCCTCTCAAGAAGCTCTTCCGGGATTGGCTTACGAGAATTAAAAAAGTGAAGAGCCGAATCCCAGACAGAGCGTCTTGCCATTGCAGCTTCCACTCGCTGTCTGGCGCTTGAACCTGGAATTAGGTGTTCGGCCATACCCATGCCAGATTTACTGTCCGCTTTGGCTCCGGCCTGGTCTCTCCTGCCGAGTACGGCTTCAAACTCCCTAAACTGGGCGGACTGAAATCCGCTGGCTGATTGCAACCTCTCCCGGAACGAGTTGAACTGCAGCGGGGTCATCGTCTCAAGAATATCCAGCTGGGATACGCAGGTCTTCATAATGTTTCTTAGTCGCCCTAGCAGCGCCATTGAACGATGAGACTTGCCATCTTCAAGAGCAACCTGTAGCGCTTGAACTTCGTGAAGCATCTGCTTGAACCAAAGCTCATAGACCTGGTGGATGGTTATGAACAGAAGCTCATCGTGCTCAGGACCGTCGCTCAGCGGTTGCTGAAGCTCCAAGAGCTCATCTACTTTTAGGTAGGAAATGTAAGTGACGTGCTTATTGTGTTCCAAAACTATCCATTCATCCGGTCGAGCGTTTTAGCTGTCAGTGTTCTGCCGAGATCAATCTGGCCCTGAGCCTTATGAAAATCGAGCATGCCGACAGAATCTATCGGGATTTCTACCATGACATCCGACGGGTATCCAGCGGTTCTATATCTGCTCATTCCGCAACCTCTTGCTCCTCCTGAACCTAACACAAGTAAAACTGTTGGCATTAGGTGACTCTGTTTCCATCTTGAGCCAAACCTAGGTGCTCACCGCTAACGACTAAGTCCCTCAACCTTTCGAAGCCGTCAAAGACTTCTCGATAGCTTGTTGCAAGAGGAGAAATCGCCAATCTAATTGCGTTTGGTTCACGATAGTCAGGGATGACGTTGGAAAGCTTTCGCATCGCGTACGCAATCTGCTTGGCATCGGGATGAGTGATGATTATGTGACCACCGCGAAGGAAATGCTCTTTTGGAGTGGCAAGTTCAAACCCGAGTGGCTCCAGCCACTGGTGGAACAGTGAAATCATCAGATCCGTGCCCTTGCCAGCCTTCAGTTCTATGTTTGCAATCCCGGCTCGTTCGATCATTTCAAAGGCAACTTCAACACCCCTAATTCCGATGATCGACGGGCTGGCAATTTGGAATCTACGAATGGTGTCCGCCGGGTCAAAATCTGGACCC
Source organism: Aquiluna sp. (assembly GCA_029241985.1). GTDB lineage: Bacteria > Actinomycetota > Actinomycetes > Actinomycetales > Microbacteriaceae > Aquiluna. Next base: position 7,128 of record JAQWUU010000035.1, read on the forward strand.
ATTTCAAATTGCAGGTCCTGCGCGAACCAGCCCTGGATTGGGACCCGAAGTTCTTTTTGAATCCGATTAGAAACAAAAAGCCAGGCCGGGGAACCGGGGCCAGAATTGCCATATTTATAGGTGCAGCCGACCGCTAGATCCACGCCATTCTTCTCAAAGTCAAGCTGAATTGAACCGGCGGCATGGGAGCAATCCCAGACCACTAAACCTCCATGATTTCGGACTAAATCTGTAATTTCCTTCAGGTTCTGCCTGGCCCCAGATCGGTAGTTGATTGCCTGCAGCGTCACCAGGGCAACGTCATCGTTGAGGTGTGGTGCTAGGGCATCTGCTGTTACTCGCTCAAACTCTGATTCAATTTTTACTGCACCGGGTCCGCCTGAACCATCGGTGTCCAGCGTGACAAGATTTAGCCCCATCGCCTCCGCGATTCCTGCCAGCACATATCGGTCAGTTGGAAAGTTCGATGAGTCGATTATGACCGTTTTGCGTCCTGGGCGGGCTTTGATAGCCGCAACGCAGAGCTGGTAGAAATTCACGCTTGTAGTGTCACAGACCAGGGTTTGGCCCGCTTCAGCGCCCAATACGGCTCGAGCTAGCAAATCTCCTGCCGGTTGAGCCTGATCAATCCAGTGAGACCAACCATCAACCAGCTCAGGCCCCCACTCATTCATCAGGAAACTGTTGACCTCTTCCACTGTCTTTTTTGGAAGGCGTCCTAGCGAGTTTCCGTCCAGGTAGCAGACGGAGGGGTCGGTGATAACAAACTCGTCTTTGAAGGCCTTTAGGGGATCTTGACTGTCTAGGTCATTAGCGTGATCGACGTTGATTTCAGGCTGGTTACTCATGCCTTCACTCTATTGCTATACCAGCAGTTGGTGCTTCGCTAAGTCCTTATAGAGTGGTGTGCTCTTTATGAGTTCCGAGTGGGTTCCAACTCCGACGATTTCACCGTGTTCCAGCACGATGATCTGATCTGAGTCAACGACCGTTGAGAGCCTGTGGGCAATAACCATCAGGGTGCGGTCATGGGCCACAGCATCGATAGCTTCTCGCATTCGCTGCTCATTGGGTCCATCGAGTGCACTTGTTGATTCATCCAAAAGCAAGATCGCCGGAGAGGCAAGGAGCGCCCTAGCAATTGCCAGGCGCTGTCGCTCTCCGCCCGAGAGCATGATGCCGTCCTCGCCAACTTCAGCGCTTAGGCCATTGCTGTCGCGATTCAAGACGTCGCTCAGGTTCACCTGAGCGAGCACCTGCTCGAGTTCTTCATCAGTCGCGTCGGCGCGGCCTAGTAAGAGGTTGTCCTTGAGTGAACCTGCCAAAACGGGCGCATCTTGTTCGACATAGCCGAGCTGTTGCCTAAGTGAGTCTCTGGAGAATTCAGTCACCGGTTGACCGTCCAGCAGGATAGTTCCCGAGGTTGGTTCATAGAAGCGTTCGATTAGAGAGAAGATAGTTGATTTTCCGGAACCGGAGGGGCCCACGAGTGCCACCCTGGAACCCCGGGGAATCTTGAGATCAATGCCCTTGATAATGTCTTTTGGCTCATCATCGGTGGCATAACTGAAGCGAACCTGCTTGAACTCGATTGCGGTTGAGTTGGCAACCTTGCGAGCTAGCTTTTGGCCGCCCGGCTCTTCTTCTTCCAGGTCCATGATTTCTTTGATTCGAGCAAGCGCACCAAGGGCGCCCATAACCGAAGCGTAAGCACCGAATGCTGAAATCAACGGCCCAATCATGAAAAACAGCAGAATCACGAAGGTGACCAGTGAGGCGATTGATGTGGTCCCGGTGGCAACCCTTAGCCCGCCCAAACCGAGCACGATGATGAAAGCACTGTTGAAGGCGACCTGGGCGATAGGGGCCACAACCGCTGAAAGCCTGGCTATTTTCAAGCCCTGGTCATAGGCAGCGTGAGCATCCTTATTGATTGCCTCGGTCTCTCGATCTTCGGCACGAGCTGCCTTTATTGTCCGAATTGCACTGAGTGCTCGCTCAACCGAGGAGCTCATCTCACCGACTCTAATTTGCGCCTGTGTTGTCGCGGTCCGAAGCCTTCGCCCCGTGAGTGCTATCGCACCGACTGCAATGAATACAACGGCCAAAGTGCTGCCGAGTAAGACTGGATCTATGAAAGCCATCACGATGATTGCGCCCACGAATTGCAGGAGTCCACCAAGTGCATCAACCAATCCCTGAGTAAGCACAGATTTCAACAAAGTGGAATCCGATCCGACCCTGGAGACTAAGTCACCAACTCGTCTTCGGTCGTACTGCCAGATAGGCAGCCGCAACATTCTTGCTACCAGTGCTTTCCGAGTGGTGAGCACCACACCTTCTCCAGTTTTATAGAGCAGGTAGAACTGAAAAGCTCCCACCAGCGCAGATGAAATAACTAGCACCACGATGACTATTGCTAGCGTCGTGATGTCCAGGCTCTGCTCGACGGCAGTTATCAGCTGACCAATCAACAGTGGTTGACCAAGTGCCAGCAACGATCCGACAACAGAAAGCACCAACGCAAGTATCAGTGTTTTTCGGTGCTCTTTGAGGTATGGAACAAGGTCGGTGAGTTTGGCTCTCGGGCCTTTGTACTCCCGGCTTTTGGGATCTTGGGTGGGATCTTGGTAGTACTCGCTCACTGCATTAACCTAACTTCTCGTGAAAGCCATTCCCGTAAACCATCTCGTTGAGAAGGTAGTTGATTTCAGGAAACGACAATGCCTTTGTGTAGGCGGTGTTGTTCGAAAACCTCTCATAATCTAAGCCATCCAGTGCGCTCAGAACAGACTTATCCATGACTCTCAGGAACATCAGAGTCGTGTTTGGTTCACGCGGGAAAGATTTCAACACTTTCCCGCATCCATAACCGAAGACCCGAATTGCAATGTCGGCATCTTCAGGTGTTGATTTTTCTAGGAAGCCATTATTCGGAACGATGACCTTTGCTCTGGTTTCATTCCTTTTTTCCCAAACCTGGAAACAGGTGCGCAGATCATTACGATCGACAATCTTGTTCCCTGCGCTGTCCTCGTATTGCACTGAAACATCGATGTCACTCACGAGATGAAAGCTCGGGTCTAGACGGTTTTGGACAGACCACTTTCTCCAGGACCTCGGAACAAGAAATGCAATGTGGCTCGAAAAGCTAGCTGCGTGGTTGAAAAACGGAACAGACAGGGCGTTGTTTCTCCCGAACGGCGGATTGGAAATTGTAACGAAGGTCTCACCGGTGGGGGACCACGTCAGGAAGTCAGCCCGCACGACGTCTGCGTGCATGGGGTACTTGTCAATCGCTGAGATGTTTTCTATGCCATGATTTTTTAGAGCTTCAACAAATGAACCAGTACCCGCTGCCGGCTCAAGAAAGTGTGCTTGGTTTGAGTTTTCAATGCTTTCAAGCGTCACGCCAACTAGGAAAACTGCAAGGTCTTTCGGTGTGTAGTACTGCTCAGTTCCGGTGACTCTGCGATTGCCCAATTTTGCTTGTTGAGCAGGCCTTATTCGGCTCAAGAGCTCGTTAGCAATTGAGACATCGCGAGCGCTGCCTGAACGGCCTCTGCTCCCTTGTCCTCTTTCGAGTCCACAAGTCCAGCGCGCTCAAGCGCTTCCTCGGCACTATTGACCGTCAGCAATCCAAATCCAATTGGAATCATGTAGTCCAGCTGCACTCGGGTAAGGCCATCGGTTGCTGACTTACAGACGTATTCAAAATGAGGAGTCTCGCCCTGGATTACGACACCCAGCGCAATGACAACGTCAGCCCCTTTTTCGCAAGCCCATGAAGCCGCCAGAGGAAGTTCGAATGCCCCCGGAACTCTGTGCAACTCGATGTCAGTAGCCCCGGTTTTCGAAAGTTCTTTTTGGGCTCCTGCTATTAGGCCGTCCATTATCTGGGTGTGCCAGGAAGCTGCAATGATTATGGCTTTTTTCCCTTTTGAGGAAACCTCTAGGTCTGGTGCTCCGTTACCGCTCACTTATCCAGATTAGTGGGTAACTCATGTCCCATGCGCTCACGCTTGGCTTCGAGGTAGCCGATGTTCTGCTCTGCGAGTCCGACAATCAAGGGAACGGTCTCGTCAACTGCAATTCCCGCATCCTCAAGGAAGCTGCGCTTTGCTGGGTTATTGGACAACAGTCTTACGGTTTCAACGCCAAGATCTTCCAGGATTGCCACGGCAGCACCGTATTCCCTGGCTTCGCTGGGTAGCCCAAGCGCAAGGTTAGCGTCAACGGTGTCCATGCCCTGCTCCTGCAGTGCATAAGCCTTGAGCTTGTTTAGTAGGCCGATGCCACGGCCTTCTTGGCCTCGAAGATAAATCACTACTCCACCATTTGGGTCTGCGTTAATCGCGTCAAGCGCAGCGTCAAGTTGTGCACCACACTCGCACTTGAGTGAGCCAAAAGCTTCTCCGGTGATGCACTCTGAGTGCATGCGCACCAGAACGTTCTTGCCGGTGGGGTTTCCGGCGATGATTGCGACATGGTCAGCAGTTGTCTGCACGTCATAGTAACCGCGCACGCGGAAGTCTCCGTGTGTGGTTGGAAGCTTTGCCTCCGCCTCGAAGCGAATGCGGTTGCTCTTGCTTGCGTTCTGCATTGACCTCTTAGCTAGATGGTCCTTAAGATTCGAAATGCTTGTCATAGGTAAGTCAAACCTTAATGACATCAGAAATAATTCCTCACGTTGCATCATGGTTCCGTCATCGTTGACTAATTCGGCCATCATCGCAACTGGCTGTAGGCCAGCAAGCTTCATCAGATCAACGGCCGCTTCTGTGTGACCAGGCCTTTCCAGAACCCCACCATCCTTCGCGCGCAATGGAATTACATGGCCCGGACGGATCAATGAAGCTGCAGTTGAACCTGGATCGGCCAGCACGCGGCCGGTCAAAGCCCTGTCGGCTGCGGAAATTCCGGTGGTCGCTCGGTCTCTAGCATCAACACTGACCGTGTAGGCAGTGTGATGTGGGTCTTCGGTGTTGACCCACATCAGTGGCAGATGCAGCTCATTTGCGCGCTCTTCGGTCATTGGAGCGCAAATGTAACCAGAAGTGTGCCTGATCATCCAAGCAATCCATTCGGGAGTTGCAAATTCGGCGGCGATTATTGCATCGCCTTCGTTTTCACGATCCTCTGCATCAGTGACCAGCACTGGCTTACCTGCGCGTAGGGCCTCTAAAACTTCTTCAATATTCGATTGTTTGATCTCCATTTATCTAAACTCCAACAATCGCTCAATGTGCTTTGCCATTACGTCAACTTCAACGTTCACCTTTTTGCCTGGAACTTTGGACCCAAGAGTTGTAACAGCGAGTGTTTCTGGGATCAAAGACAGCCCAATCACGTCGTCGTTGATCTCGTTTACGGTAAGAGAGATGCCATCAAAGGTTATGGAGCCCTTCATTACAACGTATCGAAGCAGTTCCTTCGGGATTCTGATCCTCACCCAGTCCCAGTTATCACTGGATTCCCTGGACACAAATTCACCTACGCCATCTACGTGACCTTGGACAACGTGGCCGCCGTAACGAGTACTGGCATTCATTGCACGTTCAAGGTTCATCGGGTCACCGACCTTGACTTCGCTGAGGCTTGTAAGCCTGATGCTCTCGTGCATAACATCTGCAGTGAAGCTGTTTCCATCAATTTCTATAGCTGTCAGACAAGTACCAGAGCAGGAAATTGAGTCGCCTCGCTTGAGATCCTCGAGCACCTTCTCGCAAGAAATGGTCAATCGAAGTGCATCAGGTTGATTTTCGATGGCGGTTACTTTTCCTAGTTCTTCGATAATTCCGGTAAACATCTAAGCTCTCCTAGCTCTAATGAAAATATCTTTTCCAATTGATTGTGTTTCTAAAATCTCCAGCTCCATGGCCTCACTCATGGATTCGATACCAATGTCTTGGAGGGAAGTGTTCTTGCCTCCAAGGAGCATCGGGGCCAGGTAGATGATGAATTCATCAACGAGTCCTGCCCTAACAAAGGCGTTGGCAACTGCCGGGCCACCTTCAACGAAGACGTGCTTGATTTCCCTGGCCCAAATCTCAGCCAGAGCCTGTCCTAGGTCACGAGTTTTGAGTTCTATGGTCGGCGCTTTGTCGTTGAAAAGCTTCAAAGTCTTTGGAAGCGGGCTCTGACCAATCACAATTCTGGTCGGCTGGCTTTCGTAGTAGCTGCCATCTGGTTTTCTCGCCGTTAGCTCGGGGTCATCCACCATAGCCGTGCCAGTGCCGACGAGAATTGAGTCTGCCTCTGACCTGCGCTTATGAGTGTCTGCTCTAGCCTCAACGCCGCTGATCCATTGGCTTGTGCCATCATTAGCTGCAGTGCGACCATCTAGTGAGCTGGCCCACTTCAGGGTCACAAATGGTCTGTGGAGCCTGTTCGCTAAAAGCCAGACTCGGTTTTGGTCTTCTGCTTTGTGATTCAGAACACCTGAAATTACTTCAATCCCGGCCTCTTCAAGGGTTTGCTCCCCGTTGCTCGACTCTCCTCCAGGATCTTTTGAGGCAAACACCACACGGCCTATGCCTGCCGTTATCAGGGCTTCTGCGCAGGGCCCGGTTTTGCCAGTGTGGTTGCAAGGCTCCAATGTCACAACAGCGGTGTGATCAAATAGCCCTACCCCGGGGTGTTCGGCGGCAAAGTTTTTTAGAGCCATGATCTCGGCGTGATCGCTTCCCGAGCCAAGGTGCCAGCCCTCACTCACAATCTGCCCTGCGGGGTCCAATATGACTGCACCAACCTGGGGGTTTACGCCATTTGCCGGCCCGCGAAGAGAAACCTCCAGGGCGCGCATCATCGCTGACTCATAGTGGTCAACGTGCGACATTTTTTTGCCCTTTCAGTCCTGCAACACAGAACCGCGGGCGCGGAAAAAGGCGGGCGCAAATAGCGCCCTGGTTCTTCTACCATCCGGACTTTAACCGTCGGTCCTGGAATTTCACCAAGTCAACCGCCTGAATTTGCCACTGCTGGATGCAATGTTTTCAGTCGGGTCGCGGACTATACCGCCGGCTCAGATTTTCACTGACCCCGAAGAACTGTGCTTATAAATAGAACAATACTCTTTTGGGAAGATAAATTCCTAGAGCGCCATAACTAGCCCGAGGTTCTCGTAGACAGTCTTGAGGGTCTTCTCCGCCTGCTCATTTGCCTTTTCAGCACCCTTGGCCAAGAGTCGATCTAGCTCGGCTGAGTCCTCTAGGAGTTCATTTGTTCGTTCTCTTATGGGGCGGAGGCTCTCAATGACGACATCTGCAACTTCGGCCTTCAGCGCTCCGTAGCCCTGATTCTTGAGGCGAGCCTCAATATCGGACACCTTTTCTCCGCTGAGAGATGACTGTATTCCAAGAAGGTTTGATACCCCTGGCTTGGCTGATGGGTCAAATCTGATCTCGCCATCGGTGTCGGTGACGGCAGATTTTATCTTCTTGAGGATTTGGTTCGGTTCATCCATCAGGTTGATAAGACCCTTGGGGTCTTGAGCGGATTTCGACATTTTGGCCGTTGGCACCTGAAGGTCGTAGATCTTTGCACTTTCTTTGAGAATTTGAGCCTGAGGAATCACGAAAGTTTCCCCAAACCTAGAGTTGAACCGCATCGCTAGGTCACGGGTTAGTTCGAGGTGCTGACGCTGATCCTCGCCTACCGGAACTGAGGTTGGTTGGTAAAGCAGAATGTCCGCCGCTTGAAGAATTGGATAAGTGAACAGACCAACGGAGGAGTTGTCCGAGCCACCTTTTTGGCTTTTGTCTTTGAACTGGGTCATCCGTGACGCCTCACCAAAACCCGTGATGCAGTTCAGCACCCATGCCAGTTGAGCATGGGCGGGGACATGCGACTGCACAAACAGTGAAGATTTACTCGGATCTAAACCAGCTGCAATGTACTGCGCCGCGGTTCTGCGCGTATTGTCCCTGAGTATTTTCGGGTCTTGGGGAACGGTGATTGCATGCAAGTCGACAATGACATAAAAAGCATTGAAATCATTCTGCATTTGTACCCATTGGGTAAGAGCACCGAGATAGTTGCCAAGGTGAAGGCTGGCGGCCGAAGGCTGCATGCCTGATAGCAAGTTTGGCTTAGTCATAATTTTTCCTAAAGTTCGTATTCCACAACCACGGGGGAGTGGTCACTCCAACGGGTGTCGTAGCTGGGTGCTCGGTCGACCTGGTAATTCTTCACTAGTTTGGCAAGGCCGGGCGTCGCTAACTGGTAGTCAATTCTCCAGCCCGCGTCATTGTCGAAGGCCTGGCCACGATAAGACCACCAGGAGTAAGGGCCAGGGGTTTCAGGATGAGCCTGTCGCCCAACATCTACCCAGCCCATTGCCTGAAAGCCGTCGAAGTACTTTCGTTCTTCAGGCAGAAATCCTGAGTTTTTCAGGTTCCCTTTCCAATTTTTGATATCCAGCTCGGTATGGCCAACGTTGAGATCTCCAACAACAACCGCGTGGTTTCCGGAATCGATTAATTCCTGCATCCGAACTGTCATCGCATCCAAAAATTTGTACTTCTCGATTTGTTTAGGAGTATCAACTTCACCCGAGTGGACGTAGCAGCTAACTACAGTGACCACTTGGCCAGAAATTTCCAGCTCGGTTTCTAGCCAGCGACCGGCAGAGTCAAAGTCTTTGGGCCCGAGGTCCGTGCTTGTCTTCAGCAGCTTGTGCTTTGAGAGCACAGCTACACCGGCCCGACCCTTTGCGCTTGCAACATCGTCTGCTATCTCCCAGCCTGCTGCGATGGCAAGAGGCCCATTGGTGGCAAGTTCAATTAGGTCTTCACTTGGAGCTCTGACCTCTTGAAGGCAGACCAGATCGGGCATTGATTCATGAAGCCATGAAGCCATGTCTTTTCTGGCTGCAGCTCGGATTCCGTTTACATTTACGCTTGCAATTTTTAACATCGGGACAAATCTATGAGCTAGATGATTGCGAAGAGGTCTGAACCGCGCACTTCAACCATTATTTTGCCCAGTGGAGATTTAGCCGGTCCTGCCTGGACCTCTCCTGATTCGGGATCAAATCTTGCACCGTGACAACCGCAGGCAATTTGATCGTCTCTTACTCCGGACACGATGCAACCGGAGTGAGTGCAGGAAGCATTGAAGGCCCGAAAGGTGTCCTCTTGGGGTCTCGTGACAAGAATGGTCAACGAAGCGCTGATCTCATATTTCTTTCCTGATCCCACCATGATTTCGCTCGATGGGCCGAGAAGCTGCTCACCAGTTGGTTCTGCTGGAGCATCTTCCACAGTAGCGCTGGGTGGAGTGGTTGCCACGGGAACGGTTTCCGCTGCGCAGGCGCTAAGGGCTAGAGTTCCTCCGGCTGCGACTGCTCCGGTGAGGACGGCTCTTCTTTTGATGATTGTCATAGCAGGCTATAACAAAGATTTCTTCTAGGCTCTTCCCCGCAGAATTGCCTGTTTCACTTCGGCAATTGCTTTGGTTACTTCGATCCCTCGTGGGCAAGCCTCGGTGCAGTTGAAGGTAGTTCGGCAACGCCAGACTCCTTCTTTATCATTCAAGATGTCAATGCGCAGTTCAGCCCCTTCATCTCGTGAGTCAAAGATGAAGCGGTGAGCGTTGACGATTGCAGCCGGCCCAAAGTACTGGCCGTCTGTCCAGAAAACTGGGCAACTGGTGGTGCAGGCGGCACAGAGGATACATTTCGTGGTGTCGTCATAGCGAGCACGGTCCTCAGGTGACTGAAGCCTCTCCTTGGTTGGCTTGTCGCTTGCAATCAAGAATGGGTTTATGTCCTTATAGGCCTGATAAAAAGGGTTCATGTCGACGATTAGGTCTTTTTCGACAGGCAGGCCCTTGATTGGCTCAACGTAGATCGGCTGAGAAATGTCTAGGTCTTTGATCAGTGTCTTGCAGGCAAGACGGTTGCGGCCGTTGATGCGCATCGCGTCTGAGCCGCAGACACCGTGAGCGCAGGACCGCCTGAATGTCAGCGACCCATCTTGCTCCCATTTGATCTTGTGGAGGGCATCCAGAACACGGTCGGTTCCATACATCTCAACGTCGTAGTCAACCCACTTTGGCTCACTGTCAACCTCTGGGTTGAACCTGCGAATAATTAGCGTGACTGTGAATGAGTCAATTACTGGTGCAGCTGCATTCGCCATTAGTACTTTCGCTCCATCGGCTGGTAGTTGGTTACAACGACTGGCTTCCAGCCAATCTTCATGTTGGTACCGGTCTTTTTTTGAACCTTATCCTGCTGGTAAACCATGGAGTGAACCATGAATTTCTTGTCATCGCGATCTGGGTAGTCCTCACGAAGGTGTGCACCTCGGGACTCACGGCGCTCGCGGCAAGCGACCACCGTTACCTCTGCTAGGTCAAGCAGGAAGCCAAGTTCTATTGCCTCTAGAAGGTCGGTGTTGAATCGTTTGCCCTGGTCTTGAATTGCAATATTCTCGTAGCGTCCACGAAGCTCTTGAATTTTTTCAATCGCTTCCTGGAGGGTCTCTTCGGTTCTGAAAACCTGAGCGTTTTTGTCCATAGAATCCTGCAGTTCCTTGCGGAGCTGAGCGATTTTTTCCTTGCCCTTGGATTTACGAACCTTTTCAATCATTGCGATGACATCGTCAGCCGCGTTTGCCGGCATTGGAACCTGCTTGGCTGTTTTGGCGTACTCAACCGAGTACTGGCCAGCACGTTTTCCAAACACGTTGATGTCCAAAAGTGAGTTGGTGCCAAGCCTGTTCGCTCCGTGAACTGAAACGCAGGCGCACTCCCCGGCCGCGTAAAGGCCCGGAATTACAGTGTCATTATCTGAAAGCACCTCGGCCTTGATGTTGGTCGGGATTCCACCCATTGCGTAGTGGGCGGTCGGGAATACTGGAACTGGCTCGGTGTATGGCTCGACTCCGAGATATGTTCTTGCAAACTCAGTGATGTCCGGAAGCTTCGCGTCGATTACAGCGGGTTCCAGGTGAGTTAGATCCAACAGAACGTAGTCCTTGTTTGGACCAGCCCCTCTGCCCTCACGAACTTCATTTGCCATCGCCCGCGCGACCATGTCTCTCGGGGCAAGGTCCTTGATGGTGGGCGCATAGCGTTCCATGAAACGCTCTCCGGATGCATTCCTTAGGATTCCGCCCTCGCCTCGGGCAGCCTCGGATAGCAGAATGCCCAGACCGGCCAGGCCGGTCGGGTGGAACTGGTAGAACTCCATGTCCTCGAGCGGGATGCCTCGCCTAAATGCAATTGCAACTCCATCGCCGGTCAAGGTGTGGGCGTTTGAGGTGGTCTTATAGATCTTTCCAAAACCGCCGGTTGCAAAAACAATTGACTTTGAAGAGAACACGTGGATGTCTCCGGTGGCCAGTTCATAGGCCACTACTCCGGCCGGCTTTCCATCATTCATGACCAGGTCCAACACGTAGAACTCGTTGTAAAAATCGATTCCAAGCTTTACGCAGTTTTGGTACAGGGTCTGCAAGATCATGTGACCGGTGCGGTCTGCGGCGTAGCAGGAGCGTCGAACCGGCGCCTTACCGTGATCACGCGTGTGACCTCCAAAACGCCTCTGGTCAATTTTCCCCTCGGGTGTTCTGTTGAAGGGGAGTCCCATATTTTCTAAGTCGATTACTGCCTGAACAGATTCCTTTGCAAGAATTTCGGCCGCGTCCTGGTCCACCAGGTAGTCGCCACCTTTGACAGTATCAAAGGTGTGCCACTCCCAGCTGTCTTCCTCCACGTTGGCAAGCGCGGCGGCCATGCCACCCTGCGCTGCACCGGTGTGGCTTCTAGTTGGAAATAGCTTCGAAATAACACCGACTTTGGCATCCGCGCCCGCTTCAATGGCAGCGCGCATTCCAGCACCACCGGCGCCGACTATTAGTACGTCGAAGGTGTGATAGGTGATGTTACTGTCGGCAGTTTCTTGTTGCGGCAATTTAATTCCTTTTGCTTACTGTGCTGGGCAGAATGATGCGAGCAGGTCTGGATTTGCTCCCGCTGGGCAAGGGTCAAAGGTAAAGATGACCAAAGTGCCAAGCAGAATCAATAGTCCACAGACAGCCCAAAGGGTTGTTCCCAGGGCCAATCGAACTTTAGTTTTTTCGGTGTAGTCGTTAACAATGGTTCGCATGCCATTTGTTCCATGAATTAGGGCAAGCCACAACATTGCCAGGTCCCAGACTTGCCAGAACGGGTCGGCCCACTTGCCAGCAACAAATGCGAAGTCAATAGCCTTAATACCGTCACCCACTACCAGGTTGACCACGAGGTGGGTGAAAACTAGAACCACCAAAAGAGGTCCGCTGATGCGCATGAACAGCCATCCGTACTTTTCTAGGTTGGCCTGCTTGCGTGTTCTTGGCTTTGCCGGTGTCTCGATTATTACGCTCATCATCAACCCCTAGTGGCTAAATACTCGTGCTAGATGCAGTGGGGTAAATGCCGCGACTGCGAGAACTGTTATTGCAATGACAATCCAAAACATAATTGCCTGATACTTTGTGCCCTTCGACCAGAAGTCGATTGCGATAACTCGTAAACCATTTAGACCGTGAAACAAGATGGCTCCCACGAGTCCAAGTTCGGCAAGACCGACAACCGGGGTTTTATAGGACTCGATGACAATGTTGTAGGCCTCTGGACTCACTCGAACCAAGGCGGTATCGAGGACGTGAACGAGTAAAAAGAAAAAGATGCCCACGCCGCTAATGCGGTGCAGAACCCAGGACCACATGCCGACTTTGCCTCGGTAAAGGGTCCCTGCTGGCCGAATTGCCAAACTAGCCTCCATGGATAGGTGAGATTTGTCTCCAAGTCTAACCCAGAGCAAGCTAACCTTTTGGTGGAAACCAAGAACATTTAGGGTGATATTTTGGATAGCTCAAAGCCAAGCAACAGGGATCATTTTTTTGCGATTATTCCAGCCGGTGGAGTCGGCTCAAGACTGTGGCCATTGTCCCGAGCAAGCACTCCCAAGTTTCTTCACGACCTGACTGGCTCGGGACAAACTCTCCTGCAGGACACCTGGGACCGGCTGACGCCGATCGCTGGGAACAACAAAATGATTGTGACCGGGGATGTTCATGCCAGTCTCGTTGCAAGTCAATTGCCCGAACTAGACCAGGCAAACCTAATCCTCGAACCTTCCCCCAAAGAGTCCACCGCGGCTATTGCGCTTGCAGCAGCGGTGCTCTATTCAAGAGATCCTGAAGTGATTATTGGCTCATTTGCAGCTGACCATGTCATTAGAGAAGATGACAAGTTCGTCGCAACTATAGAAGAGTCGATCAAACTAGCCGCAACCGGGCGACTGGTGACAATCGGCATTGTCCCAACTGAAGCCTCAGCAGCCTTTGGCTACATCAAGAAAGGTGTGGCAATCGCCGGCAGCAAGGGTTTCGAAGTTGCTGAGTTTGTAGAAAAACCCGATATTCAGCAGGCGAATAGATTCATTTTCACTGGCGACTATTTGTGGAATGCCGGAATGTTTATTGCGCCAGCCAAGCTGCTTCTAGATGTTTTGTCCAAGACTCAACCAGCACTCCATGCCGGAGTAGTCGAGCTTGCCAAACATTGGGATACCGATCAGCGAGCTTCAAAGCTTGAGGAGATCTGGCCAAACTTGGAGAAAATTGCAATCGATTACGCAATTGCTGAGCCGGCTTCAAGACTTGGGCTGGTCTCTGTGATCCAGGGTGAATTCGAGTGGCATGATGTTGGAGACTTTGCAGCGATTGCCGAGCTGCAATCGCAGGGTGTCACAAATAGCCTCGCGGTTCTTGGTTCAGCGAAGGTCCTTGCTGATTCCTCTTCTGGAATTTTGGTGAGTGAGACCAATCGCCTGGTTGCTCTCATTGGCCTAAAGGACGTAATAGTTGTTGACACTCCAGATGCACTACTTATTACGACAAAAGAGCACGCACAGAAGGTCAAGGCCTTGGTCGAAGCTCTAAAGCAAACAGGCCATTCCGACCTTTTGTAGGAACTACATTTCAAAATGGTAAACATTGTGATTCTTGCTTTATTGAAGTTGCTCTAGCGATAGAGTGTTCAAATCATATTGGCGTCATTAGGGCGCCTTCACTAATTCAGGAGGAACCTTGAAGTTACGTAATGCATCTGCTGCATTCGCTCTATTGGGCGCATCAGCACTAGTGCTTTCCGGTTGTGCCGCTGCCCCAGTGGACGAGCCAACCGCAACAGCAACAGCAACCCAGACCGAAGAAGCAGCGCCAGCGATTGATTACTTGGCATGTGCAGTTTCTGACGAAGGTAGCTGGAACGATAAGTCATTCAACGAGTCTGTTTACGACGGCCTTCTAAAGGCTGAGGCTGAACTTGGTACTCAGACCGCTGATGCAGAGTCAAACTCAGCTGAGGACTTTGCTCCGAACCTACAGGCGATGGTAGACGCATCTTGCGACATAACCTTCGCTGTTGGTTTTAACTTGGTTGCAGATGTGAACCTAGCTGCTGCTGCTAATCCAGACATGTACTTCGTAACCATCGATGGATGGTCAGAAGGTAACGCGAACCTAAAGCCAGTTACCTACACAATGAACCAGTCTTCTTACCTAGCTGGTTACCTAGCTGCTTCTTACTCAACAACCAAGGTTGTTGGAACCTACGGTGGAATTCAGATTCCAGCTGTAACTGACTTCATGGATGGCTTCTACTACGGCGCAATGGCTTACGCCGCCGACAGCGGAGAAGCAGTAACCGTGGTTGGTTGGGACCCAATGGCACAGACCGGTCAGTTCACCGGCGACTTTGTTCCTAACTCAGGAACCTCTAAGTCAATCGCAGCTGCTCTAATCAACGACGGTGCAGACGTTCTGTTCCCAGTTGGTGGCGACCAGTTCGGTGCTGTATCTGAGGCAATCAAAGAAGCTGGCATCGATGGCGTAATGGTCGGCGTTGACAAGGACGTCGCCCTAACCAGCCCAGAGTATGCAGAATACGTACTTACTTCAGCTGAGAAGCGAATGAGCAATGCTGTTTATGACATCGTTGCTGAGCTATCAGCCGGCGGTGCCTTCTCAGGCGACGCTTACGTTGGTACTTTGCAGAATGGTGGAACTGGCCTGAGCCCGTTCTACGACTTCGACTCGAAGATCTCTGACGAGACCAAGGCTCGACTAGTGGAGCTAGAAGCTGGCATCATTGCCGGTGAAATTAACCCACTTAGCTAGTTTGTAAGAGGAAGAGCCGCGGGGGAAATCCCGCGGCTCTTTCCGTTTCCAGCTTTTCCAATAGAGTATTTGCACAAAGGAGTGCCCCTTGAAATTAGAACTATGCGGAATTACCAAGCGCTTCGGGGCCCTTGTGGCCAACGACGCTATTGATCTTGTAATTGAACCCGGTGAAATCCACGCCTTACTTGGCGAAAATGGTGCGGGTAAATCGACCCTGATGAACGTCCTTTACGGTTTGTACACTGCGGACGAGGGGCACATTGAGCTTGACGGAGTCAAGCAGAATTTCTCCGGTCCAGGGGATGCGATGGCTGCGGGAATCGGCATGGTGCACCAGCACTTTATGTTGATCCCTGTTTTTACTGTCGCTGAAAACGTCGCCCTTGGGCATGAACCAACCAAGGCCCTGGGGATAATGGATCTGGCAACAGCCAGAAAAAACGTAATCGAAATTTCAGACCGCTTCGGGTTCAACGTTGACCCTGATGCCCTGATTGAAGACCTCCCAGTGGGTGTCCAGCAGCGAGTAGAAATCATCAAGGCGCTTTCTAGAGATGCCAAGGTTTTGGTGTTAGATGAACCGACAGCAGTTCTCACGCCCCAGGAAACCGATGAGCTCATGGAGATCATGAGGCAACTGGCAAAAAGTGGCACCTCAATCGTGTTTATAACTCACAAGCTACGTGAAGTGAAAGCGGTCGCCGACAGAATCACGGTCATACGTCTTGGCAAGGTGGTTGGCACTGCACAACCTGATGCCTCTACTTCAGAATTAGCTTCGCTAATGGTTGGCCGCGAGGTAATGCTGACGGTTGACAAGAAACTTGCAACTCCAGGAAAAGTGGTCCTAGAAGTTGACCACGTCAGCGTCCTCGATGACAGGCTCCAGAAGGCAGTGAATGACGTTAGCTTCCAGGTGCATGAGGGCGAAATTTTGGCGCTAGCTGGTGTTCAGGGTAATGGCCAAACCGAATTAGCAGAGTTTTTACTTGGGCTGCGAAAGCCGTGGGGCAAAGAGGGCAAGTCGAGTCTAAACGGCAAAGAAATAACGAACGCGACAGTTAGGCAGTCGCTTGACAGTGGTCTTGGGTTTATTCCAGAAGACAGAAAAACAGATGGGCTGGTTTCAGAATTCTCTATCGCTGAGAACCTGATGCTGAACTCTTCCTATAAATCCAGGTTTACAAAAGGTTTGAACATCAACTTCGCGGCTCGTAAGAAGATTGCGAACGAACTCATTGAAGAGTTCGACGTCAGAACTCCTTCTGCCGAGACGCCGGCCAGCAAGCTCTCGGGCGGAAACCAGCAGAAGGTTGTTGTTGCAAGAGAACTATCGCGCGAAATCAAACTACTGATTGCGTCCCAGCCAACCAGGGGTGTCGACGTTGGGTCTATTGAGTTTATTCACGAGCGCATCATCGCGGAACGCGATGCTGGCAAGGCCGTGGTTTTGATTTCGACAGAGCTTGACGAAGTACTTGCTCTAGCCGATCGAATTGCAGTTATGTACCGGGGGAAGATAGTTGGCGTCGTTGGCCCAACTACTTCCAGAGAAGATCTTGGAAAGCTAATGGCTGGAGTGACCGCATGAGCGATTTAAATAAGACAGACAACATGACCTCACAGGTCATGAAAGAAATCCTTTCAGGTGGGTTATTACGAACCGTGATTGCAATCGTCTTAGG
Organism: Aquiluna sp.; assembly: GCA_029241985.1. Taxonomy (GTDB): domain Bacteria; phylum Actinomycetota; class Actinomycetes; order Actinomycetales; family Microbacteriaceae; genus Aquiluna. The sequence continues at coordinate 23,992 of JAQWUU010000035.1, forward strand.
CTTTTTGGTTGGGGCAATCTTCATGATTGGCTCCAATAAAGAGTTTGTAGAGTCCCTGGCCTACATTTTCGCCCGCCCGGGGGACGCATTCAGTGCAGCCGCTGCGGTGGTTGGCGATGGTTATGGAGCGCTGTTCAAGGGCTCCATTTATAACTTTGATGCCGATACTTTCGAAAAGGCCATTAGACCTTTGACTGAGACCCTAAGGCTTGGCGCCCCGCTTATTGCAGCGGGTCTAGGAATCGGACTGACCTTCCGTGTTGGGCTTTTCAACATTGGTGGAACCGGACAGTTGATTTTCGGAATGATCTTCGCAACCTATGTAGCGACCAGGGTTGAACTGCCGATGGTTCTCCACATGGTGGTTGCGCTAATAGCGGGAATTGTCGGCGCGGCCCTATTGGGAGCCTTGGTCGGTTTCTTGAAGGCCAGAACTGGAGCGCACGAAGTGATTCTGACCATCATGATGAACTACATTGCGCTGTACTTCTTTACATTCTTGATGCGGAATCCTGATCTTCTGCAAGAATCTCGCGCAACAGGTAACCCCAAGGCTGACGCCGCTGCCGAAACAGCACTTTTCCCGAAGCTGCTTGGCGACAGTTACTCGCTGCACTGGGGACTAATCTTCGCCCTTATTGCGGTGGTTGTTTTCTGGTGGTTGATGGAGAGAAGCACAATCGGTTTCCGCTTGCGGATGGTTGGTTTCAACCCTGATGCAGCAAGAGCCGCTGGAATCAACGTCGAGAAGACCTACATTCTTGCGATGGCACTTTCCGCTGGATTTGTCGGCGTCGCAGCCGCTAACCAGTCACTGGGTGTTGCGGTCGGAGTTACTCCTTCGGCTCATGCAAACATTGGATTCGATGCCATTACAGTCGCACTTCTAGGTGGTTCGTCTGGGCCGGGTATTTTGCTAGCCGGCCTGCTGTTCGGGGCATTCAAGGCCGGCTCTCCTTCAATGCAGGTTATTGGTGTGTCACCAGAGGTGCTTGGAATTGTGCAGGGAGCAATCGTGCTCTTCATAGCTGCACCACCGCTAATCCGAGCGATATTCAGACTACCGAAGCCGCAAACCACCAATGCCCTAGGTGAGATGCGAAGACGAATCTTTGTCAAGGGAGGTGCCAAGTGAGCAACACCGTGGCTACTGAGGTAAAGGTTGGTTTTAAATCTCCGATTGTTATGGGCTCAATTGGGCTTTTGACAATTGTTTTTATGGGTTTTCTAGGCAGAGAAGGGATGGTTGGGTTTGAAATCTCGCGAAGGCAGGATGTAATCCAGGTCCCAGCTCTAGATATCGATTCCAGCACATTGGGTATTATCTCGGGCGTTCTGATGCTGGCAATTAGCGGGTTCTCGCTTTACCGATCAATGCAGAACCAGAAAACCCCAATTTGGGTTTCTTCCATTTATGGCCTAATCGGCGTGACTGCGCTGCTCGGTTGGCTTGCTGCTGAAGGCACGGTTCCAATCGCTTTCATCGCCGGTACTGCCCTTGTGTTGGCTGTTCCCATCATTCTTGGAGCTATGGCTGGAATCATGAGCGAGCGCGTTGGTATTACCAACATCGCCATCGAAGGTCAGTTGCTGACCGGGGCGTTTATGGCTGCCGTGGTCTCATCTATTACCAAGAGCTACTTGCTTGGCACTCTCTCGGCGATGTTTGCTGCTGCTTTGTTGTCGATGGTTCTAGCAGTCTTTTCCATCAAGTTCTTGGCCCAGCAAATCATCGTTGGTGTCGTGTTGAACGTGCTTGTGATTGGAATCACAAACTTCCTTTATCAACAGTGGTTGACTGAGGATGCTGAAAATGTCAACTTCCCAGGAACTTTGGACATCATCAGGATTCCAGTGCTCAGCGACATTCCATTGCTTGGCCCAATATTCTTTGAGAATCGAATCACTGTTTTCTTGGCGATTTTGATTGTTCCCACAATTTGGTTTGTACTGTTCAAGACCAGGTTGGGATTGCGCGCTAGAGCGGTTGGAGAGCATCCGCTAGCCGCAGACACTGTTGGAATCGGTGTCGGTCGGACTAGGTTCTGGTGGGTGACCATCGGTGGCTCGATTGCAGGCTTGGGTGGCGCAGCTCTAACGATTGGTAACGCCGGAGCATTCGGGCGTGAAATGTCAGGTGGCTTCGGTTTCATTGCTCTCGCGGTTGTTATTTTGGGACGCTGGCACCCTATTTCGGCTGCCCTTGCCGCATTGCTATTCGGGTTTTCAATCATCCTGCGTGTCTGGGCGAACCAGGTCAGCCCTGGAATTCCGACGGACTTCATCACGATGGTTCCTTATCTGGTGACGATCATCGCTGTTGTTGGATTTGTGGGTCAATCAAGGCCGCCAAAGGCCTTGGCCGTCCCTTATGTGAAGGGGTAGTTGATGTCTGTCGATTGGAAGGCCCTGACTCAACGGGCAATTGACGTGTTGCCTCACTCTTACTCGCCATACTCGCAGTTTCCAGTCGGAGCAGCTGCAATCTGTGATGACGGAAGAGTAATCACGGGTGTGAACGTAGAGAATGCCTCTTATGGGCTCGGTCTGTGTGCCGAATGTTCTCTGGTGAGTGAACTCTTCCGCACCGGTGGCGGGAAACTCGTTGCCTTTGCGTGTGTCGATGGCAAGGGCGAGCCCCTGATGCCTTGCGGTCGCTGTCGACAGCTTCTCTATGAACACTCTGCTGAAGGCATGCTTCTGCAGACCATCTCTGGCATAAAGACGATTAACGAGGTATTGCCAGATGCCTTTGGACCGGAAGACCTCAATAACAAATGAGCTTTAGCGCAGTGGAACTGATAATCAAAAAGCGAGAGCACGGCACGCTTTCCACCAAAGAAATCAACTGGTTGGTTGATAACTACACCTCTGGCGTCGTGGCTGACGAGCAGATGTCAGCAATGGCGATGGCGATTTTATTGAACGGCATGAACCGCGAAGAAATCAGGGACCTGACCATGGCAATGATTGCCTCTGGTGAGCGCCTGGATTTTTCAGGCCTTTCCGCGCCAACCGCTGACAAGCACTCAACCGGTGGCGTTGGCGACAAGATCACTCTTCCACTTGCCCCGTTGGTGGCTTCTTATGGTGTTGCCGTTCCTCAGCTCAGTGGCAGAGGTTTGGGTCACACCGGTGGAACGCTGGACAAGCTTGAAGCAATTCCGGGCTGGCAAGCAAGCATGTCAAACACTGAGCTTTACAGTCAACTGGCTGAAGTAGGTGCGGTAATTTGCGCGGCTGGCAAGGGCCTAGCACCTGCAGATAGAAAACTTTATTCACTAAGAGATGTCACTGGCACTGTCGAGGCAATCCCTCTGATTGCCTCATCGATCATGAGCAAGAAAATCGCAGAGGGCACCTCAGCGCTCGTACTTGATGTGAAGGTTGGCTCTGGAGCCTTCATGAAAACACTAGATCGGGCCACTGAACTAGCGACAGTTCTGGTGCAGCTAGGAAAAGATGCAGGTGTCAACACCTCGGCCTTTTTGACTGACATGTCCACACCGCTTGGTAAGAAAATCGGTAACTCTCTAGAAGTAGAAGAATCTATCGAGGTCCTTTCTGGTGGCGGCCCGGAGGACGTCATTGAACTCACGGTCGAGCTTGCCAAAGAGATGCTAAAGCTTGCAGGGGTCACTGATGTTGACCCTAGAGAAAACCTTGCCAATGGCAAAGCACTGGATGTTTGGCGCAGGATGATCAAGGCGCAGGGCGGAGATCCAGACGCCGCCCTTCCAAAGGCAGAAAATTGGCATGTAATTAGAGCAACTGAATCCGGCTACGTATCTGAACTTGAAGCCCTGAGCATCGGTGTCGCCTCTTGGAGACTCGGGGCTGGCCGAGAACGCAAAGAAGACAATGTTCAGTTTGGTGCAGGAATTGAGCTGCATGCTCAGATTGGTGACAAAGTTAATGCTGGCGATCCGGTTATGACTCTCTATACCGAGACTCCAGAACGCTTCGAAAGAGCGATCGCTCTTGCCGAGGAGGCCATCGCAATTCAGGACCAGAAACCCAGTGAGCGTAAACTGATTCTCGGGCGAGTTAGTTAGGGACAACATGGACATCGCATCACTGCCAAAAATTTCACTGCATGATCACTTGGATGGTGGCCTCAGGCCTCAGACAATTATTGAGCTTGCACAGGAAAATGGCCACGAGCTGCCTATGAACAATGCTCTGGACTTGGCCAAATGGTTTTCCAAGAATGCGAATTCAGGTTCCTTGGAGCGTTATTTGTCGACCTTTGAGCACACAGTTGGAGTCATGCAGACTGCCGCCAGCCTTGAAAGAGTGGCCTACGAAGCCGTCATGGACTTGGCAGAAGAGAACGTAATCTACGCTGAGTATCGCTATGCGCCGGAGCAGCATTTACAGCGCGGACTCTCAATGGACGAGGTTGTGGAGGCGGTCCAAGACGGGCTAGAGCGCGGTATGGCCGAGGTCAATCACTCCGGTGGATTTATTCGCACGGGGCAGATCATCACCGCCATGCGTCATGTAGACCGGGCACTGGAGGTGGCAGAGCTAGCTGTCAGGCACCGAAATAACGGTGTCGTAGGTTTTGACATCGCGGGCGCTGAAGAGGGCTTTCTGCCTTCTCGGCATAAGGTCGCGTTTGACTATCTTGCAGTCGAGCTATTCCCTTGCACTATCCATGCTGGAGAGGGCAGCGGGATTGAGTCAATCAAGGACGCAATTGTCACCGGTCGCGCCCTAAGGCTTGGCCACGGAGTCCGTCTGGTTGAGGACATTATGTTCTCCAGAACCGAGGGCGAAACTGATCTTGTGGTGTTGGGTCCAGTTGCTCAGTGGGTTCATGACAGGCAAATAATCCTTGAGGTCTCACCTTCTTCAAACCTACAAACCGGAGCATTCAGCATGCTCGGTGACACAATGGCAGACCACCCAATTGACATTCTTTACGACCTTGGATTTAACGTGACTGTCAACACCGATAATCGCCTGATGAGTGCAACCAACATCACCCAGGAGATGCAAATCCTTGTTGACACTTTTTCCTACACGCTTGAAGACTTAGAACAACTTCAGATAAATGCAGCGGACGGCGCATTCCAGGCCCACGGCGAGCGTGAAGAGTTGATCGCCATTATCCAGGAGGGCTTCGCCGAGGCTCGTTGTGAAAAGTAGTTACTTCGCTCCTGGCTCCATAGCTATTCAGGAAAACTGCCCGAGCTTTCAGGTCGCAGTTACTAGCGCGACACTGTTGCTTGTCGAAACAGGCAGCGCACACAAGGGCTATGTCTCGGAGGTGCAGAATGTGCTTGAAGAGTTAGGCCCATATTTCGTTGTCGCCCCTGGATTGGCAATTGCTCACGCCAAGCTGTCGGCCGCAATCCAGCGCCCTGCAATGGCTCTACTGAAACTTACTGAGCCGGTCACTTCTGGTTCTCACAACGATCCAGTTTCTCTGGTGTTTGCGATGTGCTCGCCAGACAGCATCTCTCACCTGGAAATGCTCGCTGAGTTCGGCGAACTCATGAGTCGTGACGGCATTATTAACAATTTATTAAATGCTTCTGCAGAGGGCGTTATCCGCGAAATCTTGAGCTCTCATTTGATTGAATAGACGCATGTTGATTTATGCGGTGTGTGGCGCTGGTATTGGTACAAGTGTCCTTTTGAAGGCAAACGCCGAACGAGCCCTGTCGATGTTGGGAATTGGGGCAGAGGTGCAAGCTGTCTCGATTGCGGATGCCAGAGGAACTCATCGCATGGCTCAGGTAGTGCTAGCTACTCCCGAGATTGTTGATCAGCTAACCGGCATTCCTGCGGAGATAATCGCCATCAAGAACATCTTCGACTTGGCTGAGCTTGGAGAAAAACTTAAGGAAAGCCTCGGCTAGTCTTGGGTAATGACCAAGCCCGGCTCCACAGAGCGCACCACGCTAAAACGGCAGCCCGATAAAGCATCTGACAGACAGTCGGACCTACATAGCATTTTGGATGACAACCTAGTGGCACATGTTGGGGTCGTAATTGATTCAGCCCCACTGGTGATCCCAATGGCTTATGGTCGCAGCGATAATGTCATTTACCTACACGGATCTTCAGGTTCCAGGCTGATGCGTCATTTGGCCAACGAGCCGGAAGTTTGTGTATCGATAACGGAACTAAACGCTCTGAAGGTGGCACGCAGTACTTTCAACTCTGGGATGCACTATCGGGCCGTAATGATTTTTGGAAAAGCGAAACTTGTTCCTAGCGAGGAAAGGCAGCTTGCACTCGACGTGGTCAGCAATGCACTTATTCCTGGACGGGTCCAGGAAGCAAGGCCGACCACTAACAAGGAGGTCGCCGCCACCCTGATTATGAGCCTTTCACTTGATGAAGCCTCTGTAAAGATCGCAGTTAACGAGGTTGATGACCCTGAGGAAGACCTGAACAAGGGTTACTGGGCAGGAACAATTCCATTGAACACGAGTGCCGTTTCTCCGATCCCTGCTGATGAAGAATCTCGGTCACTGCCGGTTCCAGAAAGTGTGAAGCGCTTTATTGCAAAGCACTCAAAGTAGTATTCGCCCAATTCTCAAGTTCAGCTAGAAGCTTTTTCGCTTCGTCGCTTGAAGAGGCGCCTGCTTGCAGGTAACACTTTAGTTTTGGCTCAGTCCCTGACGGGCGAATAATGATTTTAATGCGATCGTTCTGGAAGATGAGTGCATCAGTTTGCATCATGTCAGTTCGCGCTAGGTAGTCCTCGCTAGCTACCTGCAACCCCGCTATGACGATTGGCATGTCTTTGCGCAGCCCACTCATGATTTTGGAAATTGTGTCCAGGTTAGTCACCCTGATTGAAACCTGTCCGGTTGCAACATGACCAAGAGCATCGGCAAGCTCGGCAAGCTTGTCGAGCAGGTTCTTGTTTTCATGGGCTAGCGAGACTGCCATTTCGGAGATTATAAGAGCGGCAGTAATGCCATCCTTGTCGGGCGTGTACTCGGGGTCGACACAGTAGCCAAGAGCCTCCTCGTAGCCGTAGCCCAAATCTGGAACTTTAGAAATCCATTTGAATCCAGTCAGAGTCTGGGTATAGCTCACCCCGTGGTGTTCTGCCAGTGCTGTGAGGTCAGCTGAAACTATGGAATTGGCGATGGCCTTTGAGTGAGGCGCCATCTCATTAGCTAACAGCAGGCCAACCTCGTCGCCGGTTAGCATTTGATATCCGCCACTGACCTTTACCGCTACGGCGAGTCTGTCGGCGTCAGGGTCATTGGCGATAATAAGAGCGCTGTCAAGCGCTGTGGCTGTCTCGAATGCCAAGTCCATGGCGCCCTTTTCCTCTGGATTTGGAAAAGCGACAGTTGGAAAGGCCCCATCCGGCTCGGCCTGTAGTTCCACCGGACTCACATTGAAACCAAGCTCTGCCATCAGTGGCTTGACCACTTTCCATCCAACACCGTGCAGCGCCGTATGCGTGATGTGAATCTTGGATCGGCGGCTAACCATGTCACCAGATTGACTAACCAGAGTTTTTGCCCGGTCAATGTAATTCGCAATCTCTCTTTCGCCATAAGTTGAGTAGTCGCTCGATCGGGCTAAATCTGAAAGTTTCTTAGTCGCGGCTATCTTGGCTATCTGGTCAGCAATTTCGGCATCCTGTGGAGGAACCAGCTGGCTACCACCGGTCGGCCCTCCCAGGTAGACCTTATAACCGTTGTCGCGCGGCGGATTGTGGCTCGCAGTGACCACGACAGTGACGCTGGCATTTATTTTCCTGCCCGTGAAAGCTGCAACTGGGGTGGGGACGCACTCAGAAAAAAGGTGCGTAGTTATGCCGGCAGCAGCAAAGATTTCAGCGGTGTCTTTTGCAAACACATCTGAGTTGATTCGTCCGTCAAAGCCCACAACAGCGCTTAGTTCTCCATTGCTGTCCTTATAGACTTCACGATTCACCTTGAGGAACTCAGCCAGTCCGGCTGCGGTTTGGCAAACGACCACCCTGTTCATCCTCGCGGGCCCTGCACCAAGTTCACCCCGCAGCCCAGCGGTTCCAAATGCGATTCTGTTTTCAAACCTGGAAGCCAGGGCAGTCAGGTCAGAGGTATCTATTAGCGCTTTGAGTTCGGCGCTGGTTTCTTGGTCTGGGTCTTGATCCAGCCAAGCCTGTGCCGAAGTTAATAGGTCGCTCAAATTTTTCCAACAATCTCAGCAAGCAACTTGGAAATTCTTGCCTCAGCGGCTTGCCCAGCCTCGATAACCTCGGAATGACTCAAAGGTGTGGATTGTATTCCGGCAGCGAGGTTTGTGATTAGAGACATTCCTAGAATTTCCATGCCGGACTCTCTGGCCGCAATTGCCTCCAAAGCGGTCGACATCCCAACAATGTCACCTCCGATGGTCTTAGCCATTTGAACTTCCGCAGGAGTCTCGTAGTGAGGACCGCGAAACTGAACGTAGACACCTTCGTCAAGCGAACTGTCGACCTCTCTAGCAATCGCCCTGAGCCTTTTGGAATAAAGGTCTGTCAGGTCCACGAAGTTGGCTCCTTCAAGTGGGCTCGAGGCAGTTAGGTTTATGTGATCTGAAATCAGCACCGATGCTCCGCCCGCCCATTCCGGTCTAATCCCACCAGCACCGTTGGTGAGAACCATTACTTTGGCTCCTGTTTTAGCCGCGGTTCTAACCGAGTGAACAACTGCTCTGACGCCATGGTTTTCATAGAAATGGGTCCTTGCCCCTATGACCAGTGCAAATTTTCCGTTTTGAAGCTTGATTGATCGAAGCGTGCCGCCATGACCGATCACGGCCGGCTTTGAGAATCCAATGATGTCGGCCGCCGGAATTTCACTGACGGTTTCACCCAGCAAATCTGCAGCCTTAGCCCAGCCTGAGCCTAGAGTTAGCGCGATCTGGTGCTCATCAACACCGGATTTATCTGCAATCTGGTCAGCTGCTTGCTGAGCGATTTGAAAGGGGTCAATATTCTCGTCTTCGAGTAAATGTCTCATGAACTTGAGTCTATCCAAGGCGAGCACCCCAGAAGTGGTGGACAATAGAGCAGTGATCGAATCAAAAATGACCAAGCACCGCATTGTTGTAATAGGCGGTGGCCCAGGGGGATATGAGGCAGCCAGGGCTGGAGTTCAGCTGGGCGCTGAAGTCGTACTGGTTGAACAAAACGGGATTGGCGGAAACGCGGTCCTGACCGATGTGGTTCCTTCTAAAACCCTTATTGCGACCGCGGAGGCAGCTCAGCGAGTTGCATCCGCCAGCACTTTGGGGGTCAAGTTATCACTCGATGGAAAAATTATTTCTCCAAAGATTGAGATCGATCTTCCCGCAATCAACGCAAGACTCTTGGAGCTAGCTGAAGATCAATCCCGGGACATGCTAGAGAATCTGATTTCCGAAGGCGTGATTGTTGTAAACGGTCGGGGCAGGTTGGATGGAAACCACCACGTGGTAATCACTCCGGTTGAAACCGGAGTGCCAGAGCGTATTGAGGCTAAAACCATAATTGTGGCCACTGGCGCAAGGCCCAGAGAGCTGTCCAGCGCTCCCTGCGATGGTGTTCGGATTCTAAATTGGAAGCAGCTCTATAGCATTGCAGAGCTCCCAGAGCACATGATCGTGGTCGGGTCAGGTGTCACCGGTGCCGAGTTCGCCTCCGCCTATTTGGACCTCGGCTGCAAGGTCACCCTGATTTCCTCCCGTACCAAAGTATTGCCGGGAAACGATGCCGACGCTGCTGATTTGATCGAAGAAGTCTTCGCTGATAAGGGCATGAATATTCTCAGAGAGTCAAGGGCAGATTCGATTAAGAACCTGGGTGAATCTGTGGAAGTGACACTCACCGACGGCAGTGTTGTAACCGGGTCTCACTGTTTAATGGCAGTGGGCGCAATTCCTAATACTCAAGACCTGGGGCTCGAGGAAGCACGTGTGGTGCTGACTGAGTCTGGTCACATTGCATCAAATAAGGTCGCTCGCACATCGAGGGCAAACGTCTACGCCGTTGGCGACTGCTCAACCGCCTTGCCGTTGGCATCTGTGGCAGCCATGCAGGGCAGAACAGCGGTTTACCACACCATGGGAGATGTCTCAGTCCCGACCAGGCAGCGAAACGTCGCGTCAAACGTCTTCACGTCTCCAGAGATCGCATCGGTTGGCTGGTCCCAAGATGAGATCGAACGCGGGCTAGTTCGCGGTGAGATTGAGAAAATCATGCTGGAAACAAACCCGCGGGCAAAAATGCAAGGTTTCGAGCAAGGTTTCATAAAGCTCTTCGCATCCGTCGGGTCAGGGACTGTAATTGGTGGGGTTGTAGTGGCACCAACCGCGTCGGACTTGATTTACCCAATCGCGGTAGCAATAGAAAATCGACTAACGGTTGATCAGCTTGCCAGAACTTACAGCGTTTACCCGTCGCTTTCGGGCTCCATCTCAGAGGCCGCCAGCGCACTGCACCAGCCAATCGACTAGTTAGTCTTCGATTTCCAAAAGAAGTGTTCCGGCTGAAATCGTCGCCCCGACTTCAACTCCCACCTTGGAGACTGTTCCAGCGCGGTGGGCAGTCAATGGTTGCTCCATCTTCATAGCCTCTAAGACCACAACCAGGTCACCTTCTTCTACGTGATCGCCAGCTTGCACTGCAAGCTTGACAACCGTTGCCTGCATTGGTGCTAGCAGAGCATTTCCTTTTGCACCGGTGTGACCTGAGCTATGGGAGGCGGACTTGCGCTTGGGAGCGTGACCTTGTGCAGATCCGATTTCACCTACCAAAAGTCGCTTTGGTACTGAAACAGCAAGTCTTTTTCCTGAAACCTCAACCACCACTTCGTGCCTAGGTTCCGGTGCAGCAAGGGGCTCTTGAGCCCCAGACCAAGGCTCAATTTTGTTGTCCCAGTCGGTTTCAATCCACCTAGTAAATACCTTGAAAGTTTTACCATCCCCAATAAAGGCGTCATCTTCAACAATTGCTCTGTGGAATGGCAACACGGTTGGCAATCCAAGAACCTGCATTTCCGCTAGAGCACGCCTAGATCTAGCCAGGGCCTCGTTTCGATCTTTGCCAGTAACAATTAGTTTGGCCATCATTGAGTCGAACTTGCCCGAGATAACATCTCCGGAAACCACTCCCGAGTCAACTCTGACTCCTGGGCCCGAAGGAGCTAAAAACTGGTGAATCGGACCAGGAGATGGCAAGAATCCGCTGCCGGCGTCCTCTCCGTTTATGCGGAACTCAAAAGAGTGCCCCTTGATTTCTGGATCTCCAAAATCAAGTTGCTTGCCCTCGGCAATGTTGAACTGCTGCCTCACGAGGTCAATACCTGTGACCTCTTCAGAAACCGGGTGCTCTACTTGAAGCCTGGTGTTGACCTCTAGAAATGAAATCGTCCCATCTTGAGCAATCAGAAACTCACACGTTCCAGCACCCGTGTAGTTGACTTTTCTGAGAATTGCCTTGGAGGCTTCGTAAAGGTTTTCCTCTTGCGCTTTGGTCAAGAAGGGCGCGGGGGCCTCTTCAACTAATTTTTGATGTCGCCGCTGTAACGAGCAATCCCTGGTAGAGACAACCACGACGTTTCCGTGCTCGTCAGCCAGACACTGGGTTTCAACGTGACGGGGCTTCTCAAGGTACTTTTCTAGGAAGCACTCGCCGCGTCCAAAGGCAGCAATTGCTTCACGGGTGGCAGATTCGAACAGTTCAGCAATCTCTGCTTTTTCCCTCACGATTTTGATGCCACGGCCGCCGCCGCCGTAGGCGGCCTTAATTGCCACCGGTAGGCCGTGCATGGCAACGAACTCTTCGACTTCGCTTACAGATTCAATTGGGTTGATTGTTCCTGGGGCGAGCGGAGCTCCAACGGACTCTGCAATTTTTCGGGCCGAGACCTTGTCTCCCAGGAGGGCAATCGCCTCGGGCTCTGGGCCAATCCATATGATCCCAGCGTCTTTCACTGCCCTTGCGAACTCGGCATTCTCGGAAAGGAAACCATATCCGGGGTGAATTGCGTTCGCTTCGCTTCGCTTCGCTATCGAAAGTATTTTTTCAACGACGAGGTAAGTTTCGGAAGCAGTCTCACCATTGAGCGCATACGCTTCGTCTGCCAGCTTTACATGCTGGGCATTGCGGTCCCCGTCGGCATAGACGGCTACCGTTTGAATGCCACTGTCTTTTGCAGCCCTGATAACTCGCACGGCGATTTCTCCGCGGTTAGCAATGAGTACTTTTGTGATCTTGCGCTCGGTCATAGTTTGCTTAGCTTATTGGCAGTTCCGTCACGTTTTTTATAAGGAACCTACAAAGAACACAAATAAACGTATTGGCTATCTCCATAAGGAAAGGTAATCGAGCTCCAAGTCGGTCATCATTTTTCTTAAACCAACCAGCGATAAGCCAACGACAGTGTGATAGTCGCCGCTGATTCTTTCTACAAAGGCGCCACCAAGTCCGTCAATGGTGAATGCCCCCGCAACTTGAAGTGGTTCCCGGGTGGCAACATAGCGATCTATCTGAGCATCAGTTAGGTCCGCGAAATGCACCTCTGTGCTTGTTGCTAAGGAAACTTCAGTGCCTGCGGGGCCATAAATCAGGTGATGACCGGAAAAAAGTAGCCCAGATTTCCCCCGCATTTGTCTCCACCTGGCTGCTGCAACATCTTCGCTAAGAGGTTTTCCAAGTATTTCACCTTCGAAATACAGTGCCGAATCACACCCAAGAACCAATGCTTTTGGTTCCTTGGCCGCGATGGCCGCGGCTTTGGCCGCGGCTAACATAACCGTGAGATTTGCCGGCCCCTCAGGGTTTTCGCGAAGTACCATTTCGTCTTCGTCAACGCCGGGAGCTAGGTCGCGGAATTTGATTCCAGCCTCGAGAAGAAGCTTCTTTCGGGCTGGCGAAGTTGAGGCAAGTATGAAATCGATCACGCTAAGTAGGTTAGCTGTGGAACACTTAGCTCGTGATGTTAAAGTTGAAAATAGAAAAAGTTGCCCACGGGGGAGTCTTTATTGCTCGCCACGAACAAAAAGTTGTTTTTGTCTCGGGGGCAATCCCCGGCGAAACGGTGTCGGCAAAAGTGATCCAGGACACGAAAAGCTATCTACGCGCAGAGACTCTTGAGGTCTCGGAGCCATCAGAGCACCGCGTCAAGCATTTCTGGAAATCAGCCCTCAAGGGTGCTGGTGGCGCTGAGTTCGGACACATATCGCTGCCCTATCAGCGTGTTTTGAAAACAGAAGTCCTGCAAGAGGCGCTCTTGAGAATGGCCGGGATCGAAAGCACAGTTGTCGTCGAGGCAGTGCCTGGTGACGACGAGCATAATGGCCTCCGTTACCGCACAAGAGTTCAACTAAACGTTGACGAGTCTGGAACCGCCGGTCCTTCCAAGATTAAAACAAATGAAATTGTCTTTACCCGAGACTTACCGTTGGCCGTAAAGGAGATTGAAGAGCTGGGGCTGCATCTCAAGAACTTCAACGGAGTTGAGAAAATAAGGATTGCGAGTAGTAACACCGGGAACCTGCAGTGGATGATCGACAAGAAAATAAACGGTGATCCAACTTTGATCGAACGAGTCGCTGGACGGACTTTCAGGTTGAGCCCGGGCTCATTTTGGCAGGCCCACGGTGGCGCTCCCGAACTCTTAACCGCGTGCGTAATCGACTTTGCAAGAGAGCTGGATTTCAACCCTCAAAAGCAAAACCTGGACTTGTATTCAGGTGTCGGCCTATTCAGTGCAACGGTCTCAGCGGTATTTCCAGACGCCAAATTTTTGGCTGTCGAGTCGTCGAAACAGGCCATTCAGGATGGCGAGAAGTCATCCCAAGACCTGACAAACCTTCGCTTTCATCAGGCCGATGTTCTAAAGTTCCTGCGGTCTCAAACAGCCGGTACTTTTGACACCATAATTCTCGATCCTCCCCGGTCTGGAGCTGCAAATAAGGTCGTGGAGCAGTTGGTTAGGTTGAACCCGCGAAACTTGATTTATGTCGCTTGCGATCCGGTTGCACTGGCCAGAGATCTCAAGACTCTTGGTGCTGCCGGTTACAAAGTGCAGCAGATCAGAGCATTTGACATCTTTCCTCACACACATCATTTTGAGACAGTTGTCGCGTTGGCACGCTAGCCTTGAGAAGATGGGGACAGTAAAAGTAGCGATAGTCGACGACCACGAAGCAATCCGTCTCGGGTTTGCTGAGATGTGCAAGCAAGAAGGGCTTGAGCTAGTTGGATCGGCCGGAACAGTTAATGACCTTCTAATTCAATTAGAAGGTGCTGACTGTCAAGTGGTCGTCACAGACCTCTCGCTTGATGACGGCTCACTGGTGTCAGAAAACGTCGCTCAGCTGGTGGCGACTAACTGCGCAGTCTTAATATTCAGCATCGCTGACAAAGCAAACTTGATGCGTTCAGCGCTCAGGGCAGGTGCCGTGGCAATAGTCCCAAAATCACAGCCCATGGCATCCTTGGCCAAGAGCATCACGCTTGCCTCCGACGGCGCGATTCTGAATAATGCCGAGACTTCAGCCATGATCGATGCGGATTTATTATTCAAGGAAGCTAGCCTGTCAGCCCGAGAACGAGAAGTCTTGTCACTTTACGCGGCGGGAATGAGCTTGAAGCAAGTTGCATTTCAGCTAGGAATCAAGCAAAGCTCAGCCAAGGAGCACATCGATAGAGTGCGGGTCAAGTACGCAAGAATTGGCCGGGAAGCCGGAACCAAGGTTGACCTATTTCGCAGGGCCATCGAAGACGGGATTCTTTCCGGAGACCTGCTGTAGATGGTGATTCTAGAATCTTCGGCAGCTAGAGGTCGGCTGGAGTCGCAGGCCAGAAGAATATTTGCGGCTGTCTTGAGTCTCGGGTTCATCGAGGTCGTATTTACGGAACTGGGCCAACGCAATTACTTCAACAACATTTCGGACATTTCCCTGGCAACATTTGCACTCTCAATAATTGGGGTGGCCATCAGCTCGTTTGGCTCGAGGGCGCAAAATAATTTTTGGCTTTGGACTTGCGCAGCCGTGGGGCTTTTGATTGTGCTGTTATTGCCCCTGATGACCTCAAGTGCTTTTCCCAGTGACGGCAGTGCACAACCTTGGGTTTGGTGGACCGTGGGATGGTCTGCCCTTGCCGCGGGAGTGACCGGAAATCGAGTTGGATTTATTTTTTTCTTGCCAGTGATTTCTGGTTCCTGGCTCTTGGTTTATGTGATGGTGATCGATAGCGAGCAGGCATGGATTAACGGCCTGAAAGACAGCGCATATGTTTTTCTAATCGCGGGAGCTGTCTCGGGTCTGATCGGGTTGACCCGCTCCTGGGCAACTCGGGTAGATCAAGCCAACTCTGAGCTGATAATGGCATACGTGGACAGGGCCAAGTCAGATGCTGTGGAAAAAGAGGGTCAAGTTATCGACTCTCTGATTCATGACTCTGTGCTCCACACATTTCTCGTGTCAGCAACTGCCAAATCGACCGCCCAACAAAAAGCAGTTGCGGTTCTTGCGACTCAATCGATAGCCAAGCTGCAAGAACTAGAGAATCCCGAAGAAATTGATAATTCTGTGAGCGTCTTGGGCCTGTTTCGGGCGCTGAAAGTTGCAATAACCTCGATGTCTCCAAATGTTTCAGTCGAACTGCGAACTGGTCGTAAGCCAAGAGTCACGATGGATGTCGGACAGGCTCTCACGGGCGCCACTCTGCAGGCCGTCGACAATGCCCTGGCACATGCCAAAGCCACAAAAATTGACGTGATTTTAGATCTGCAATCAGGCGACTTGCTTTCCATCACAGTGGCCGACGACGGCATCGGATTCAAGCCCGATAGAGTTCCGGGTGACAGGCTTGGAATCAAGCTCTCGATTCTCGCAAAAATGCAAAACGTCGGGGGAAGTGCTGATATCGCGTCCAGCTCGAGAAATGGCACAAAGGTTTCTCTCAGGTGGCCAAATTGACAAGTATTTCTCGATTACCACTAATTCTGTTTACGCTGGCATTTGGTTTTTATCATGCAGTACTGGGCATATCTAGCGTCGGCGCCTACGCAAATCCACTCCCAATAGTGTTTGGAGTGCTTCTTTACTGCGCGGTGTTGACTTGTGCGACAGTTCAAACGTCCGACCTTAGGCTGCCAGATTCTGCGACGGAAGTTTCGCTAATCACCGCCGGTACTCTGCCTATTCTCGGCGCCATGAGTATCGGGGATTCATATGCGGTCGGTTACACAACTTGGTACGTAGCCGGCGTTGCCACGTTGATGGCTGTTTTGGCAGTTAGGCAGCGCCAGGCAGCCGCCTTTGTGGGTACGTCCATAATGGTCTCGGAAGTATTGCTGTGGGGAGGTCCGGGTGTGCTGCTGGGAAGCGGAATTATTGGCGCACTACTCCTACTTCTCGCGGCCCAGGGTGCTTCGCGCGCACTCAGTTCGAGCCAGGCAGCAGCCATGAACTCCACAGAAAGAGCGCTTACGGTAGATGCTGAGCGTGTGGCAATTGAGGAGGCGAGGAAGTTAGTGAAGTCTCGTGCTCGACTGACCCTGGATACCGCATTGCCGCTCCTTCAGCTCATAGAGGCAAAGCGAGGTCTTCTTACTGACGCTGAAATCAAAACGGTCCTGATGGCCGAAGCCGGGCTTCGAGATCGCATCCGCGGTAAATCCCTTCTCAGCACACAGATGGTTGATGCAGTCCAGTCTGCTAGGTCAAGGGGTGTCGAAGTGCAGCTTTTGGATGACGGGGGCTTCGAAGAAATTTCAGAAGACCAAAAGCAGAAGATTACTGCCAGAGTCACCGATGAACTTGCTCGGCTCGCAAGTGGAAAAGTTGTAATTCGAAGCACCGCTGGTGAAGCTTGGACCCTGACAATGGTTGCGCTGCAGCCCGGTGCAGAGGAACCTGAAGTATTTTTGAGGCTTTAGCCTCGGAACTTGCTAGCCCAGTTGCCAATGTGTTGGCCTCGAAGCTGCGCATCTCCGCGATTCCACGATGTCTTGGGCGGCTTAGTTGCAATTCTGCCAAGCCGACGAGACTCGATAATTGCCTGAGTGACGATAGCAATTGCGGCGGCAGTCTCGGCGTCGTTGCCACCGGAAAGTGCTAGCAGCTCCTCTATCTCTGACTCTGAATACTGGCGCATCAGAGCGGAATGTTTCCGTGCTTTTTTGGCGGCAAATTCGCACGCTTGGTTTTCAATGCACGCAATGCTCGGACCACTGAAGCTCTGGTGGCAGCCGGTTCGATTATGCTGTCGAGCTCACCACGCTCAGCTGCTAGAAACGGACTGGCAACGTTGTAGGTGTATTCCTTGGCCAGTTGATCTCTTACCTGAGCGATGTCCAAGCCTTGCTCTTCGGCCTGCTTTATCTTGTCTCTAAACAGGATGTTTACGGCGCCCTGGCCACCCATCACTGCAATTTCAGCGGTTGGCCAAGCAAGGTTTATGTCTGCTCCCAGCTGCTTTGAGCCCATAACAATGTATGCGCCGCCGTAGGCCTTCCGAGTGATAACCGTTACAAGTGGGACGGTTGCCTCAGCATAGGCATAAAGAAGTTTCGCGCCTCGTCTGATAACTCCGGCCCACTCTTGATCGGTTCCAGGCAGATAGCCCGGCACGTCAACCAGGGTCAAAATAGGTATCGAGAAAGCATCGCAAAAGCGCACGAAGCGAGCGGCTTTTTCACCGGCGGATATATTCAGCGTGCCAGCCATCTGCATCGGCTGGTTGGCAACGATGCCAACCGAGTTTCCGTCAATTCGAGCAAAACCGATGATTATGTTTGGCGCAAAAAGTGGTTGAACTTCCAGGAATTCACCTTCATCCACCAGGGCTGAAATTACGGTTCCCATGTCGTAGGGCTGGTTTGGGCTATCTGGAATAACCTGGTTCAGGCGCTTGTCTGCCTCGGTGATTTCAAGTTCAGACTCGGATTGGTAAGTGACAGTTTCGGAGAGGTTATTGTCAGGTAGGTATCCAACCAGAGCTTGCACGTAGTCGATGGCATCTTTCTCGTCATCTGCCAAATAGTGGGCTACACCAGATGTCTCGTTGTGCGCTCTCGCGCCACCGAGCTCTTCCATGCCGACGTCTTCGCCGGTCACTGCCTTGATCACATCGGGGCCGGTTACGAACATATTGGAGGTCTTGTCGACCATGATCACAAAATCAGTCAGGGCTGGCGAATAGACAGCTCCTCCGGCCGCTGGCCCCATGATTATTGAAATCTGAGGTATTACTCCAGATGCCATGGTGTTTAGACGGAATATTTCACCGTACTTCCCAAGTGCAATTACGCCCTCTTGAATCCTGGCTCCGCCGGAATCCAAAATCCCAATTAGCGGGACGCCGGTTTTGATGGCAAGCTCCATCACTTTGATTATTTTGTTTCCGGCAGTTTCTCCGAGTGAGCCGCCAAAAACTGTGAAGTCTTGCGAATAAACAGCAACCTGGCGTGAGTGAATAGTGCCCACTCCTGCCACCACAGAATCGCCATAGGGTCTTTTAGCATCCATGCCAAACGCCGTCGAACGGTGCCTAACGTATTCATCAAGTTCTACGAAAGAGCCAGGATCCAGCAGCATCTCGATGCGCTCCCTGGCAGTGTTTTTACCCTTGGCGTGCTGTTTTTGTGCCGCGATCTCGCTCGGTGCTACAACTGCATCTTGGTAACGCTGGCGGAGGTCTTCTAGCTTTCCTGCCGTGGTGGAAAAATCTGTGTTGTCAGCCAATTGTGCTCCTAATGGGTCTCGTTCACTTTATCGCTGATAAGAAGGGCTTTGTTGCAGAGTACCTACAAAGCAATCCCGAGTTGTGTCTCGGTTTTCTACAATGCTTGATTACTGGCATATCATTGGAGCTATGACTTTGCCCGCTTCAAAGAGTGTCTTCTCCAAGCTTGTCCAGTTGGAGGCAGTCGATTCAACCAATAAGGAACTGCGGCGCAGATTCGATGCGAACACCCCAGAATTCTTCGCAGTGACCGCTTTGCAGCAAACTGCTGGCCTTGGGAGACTCGGAAGAACATGGGTAACCGAATCCGCAAAGTCGATGGCGCTGTCGATTCTGCTGAAGCCTGATTCGCAACGGCAGGTCGAATGGATCACAATAATGACCGGGCTCGCCGTGAGGTCCGCGCTTTATGACCTGGGGGTTTCGGCAACAATCAAATGGCCCAATGATGTTTTAGTCGAAGAAAAAAAGGTCTCCGGAATTTTGGCTGAAATGATCGATGCCAATGCGGTGATTATTGGAATCGGCTTGAATCTTGAAATACAAGACGCGACACCTGAGACAGCAATTTCATTGACTGAGCTTGGGGTGGAAATTGCACTTCCGGAACTTATAGAGCGCATCGGGCAGAGCGTGAAATCTTATTGGACCAGGCTTTTTGAGAATCCAGAGCTAGAAATCCAGCAACTTCAGGGCGAATTGCGAAAACATTGCAGCACCCTTGGCACCAAGGTGAGGGCAGAGTTACCTGGCGGAAAAAACGTTTATGGCACAGCCATTGCGATTGACGCCGAGGGGAAGCTGGTGCTCGAAACTCCGGAAACGGTATCACTTGCGGCCGCAGATGTCTGGCATCTGCGAAACTAGAGATAAATAAACTAGGGAGATCAATGCCAACCGTGGGTGTAATTGGTGGTGGCCAGTTGGCCAGAATGATGCTACCCGCAGCGATCTCAATGGGTTTGGAGTTGAAGGTTTTTGCAGAGGCCGAGGGGTCTCCAGCGCATAATGCCGTTACTCAGGTTGGCGACTACAACGATCTGGCACAGCTAAAAAAGTTTGCAAAGTCGGTCGATGTCATAACTTTTGATCACGAGCACGTGCCAATTGATCTTCTAGAGGCACTCGTTCAGCAGGGTGTTTCGGTGCAACCGGGTCCACACTGCCTTAGGTTTGCCCAAAATAAGCTCCTAATGAGGATCAGACTCCAAGAACTTGGATTGCCGATGCCAGCCTGGAAAGCCGTTGTCAACTCCGAGCAAGTCAGGGACTTCATATCGGAGCACGGCCCAGAGATTGTCGTCAAGACGCCAATTGGCGGCTATGACGGCAAGGGGGTGAGGATGGTTTCCGATGCTGAAGAAGTTGAGGATTGGCTAGCGGATCTGAGTAAATACGGTGGGCAGTTGCTTTGCGAGCAAAAAGTTTCCTTTGTTAGGGAGCTATCTCAGCTTGTCGCAAGAAATTCAACCGGCGATATTGTGACTTGGAGCACTGTCCAGACCGTACAGGCCTCGGGAGTGTGCGCTGAAGTCATAGCTCCCGCTCCATTGCCTGTTAATTCAAAATTAGCCGATGAGATTGCGAGAACCATTTCGGAGCAGCTCGGCGTGACGGGCGTGATGGCCGTGGAACTCTTTGAAACCGAAACCGGAGACCTGCTGGTAAATGAACTTGCGATGAGGCCTCATAACTCCGGCCACTTCACAATTGAAGGCGCAGTGACAAGCCAATTTGAACAGCACCTGCGGGCAGTTTTGGGACTACCGCTAGGGGATACCTCAATGCGTGCAAAGCATGCAGTCATGTTGAATCTGCTTGGAGTTGATGAAAGTAACACTCTGGTGGAGAACCTCGAAGCTGCGATGTCCTGTGGCTCAGCGCTCAAGATCCACAGCTATCAAAAGCAACCTCGCAGGGGCCGAAAAATGGGACACATTACTGCGCTCGGGGACGACTATGTCCAATTGCTGGAGCGCTGCCGTGCGGCGGCAGCAAAACTTTATGATTCGAAATCGGCTTAGAGTGGTAGTTCAAGGTGAGGAGCAGCATTGTCAGAAATAGCAATAGTTATGGGTTCAGACTCAGACTGGCGAATCATGGAGCAGGCACATGCAGTTGTTTCGGCTCACGGCTACTCACCCATCGTTGAGGTACTAAGTGCGCATAGAACCCCAGAAAAAATGCTGGAATGGGCCAAAGCTGCCTCCAGTAACGGAGTCAAGGTCATAATCGCCGGCGCTGGTGGCGCTGCACACTTGCCTGGAATGATCGCTTCGGCAACATCCTTGCCGGTTATTGGAGTCCCGGTAAAGCTTGCAAGCTTGGACGGCATGGACTCGCTGCTTTCTATTGTTCAGATGCCCTCTGGCGTTCCAGTAGCCACCGTATCGATTGACGGTGCGATGAACGCAGGACTGCTGGCACTTCGAATTCTCGCCACATCAAATCCAGAACTTGAAAAGAAACTCGATGACTATCGTCAGAACTTGGCCGACCAAGTAGCGCAAAAAAATGAGAAGTTAAAAAACAGCTTGTAAGCAGAGATTTTTCAGACGATTCTCATTATTCAAAACGCTCAGAATACTCAGCCAATTTCAAGCATCTCAACCTAAGGTTGAAGGTGACTTGGAGGTGAGCTGTGCGCAAAATATTTGCCGCTTTTGCAATGCTTTCGGCTACCCTTTTGCTCTCCGGCTGTAGCGTGTTTTATCCGAATTGGGGAGCAACTGCTCTGCCTGAGGAGCCAGCCATCGTCAATGAAGAATCTGCTGAGCCAACACCATCAGAAACTGCTGATGAGCCAACCAAGGAAACAGAGTCGCCTGAGCCAGAACTGCAAGAAACCGCAGAACCTGAGGTGATCCAACAGCAAGTTGCTGTGACAATTCTTATCGCGGAGGCGTTTCTTGACACTCAAATGCTCGAAGTAGTCGCCCAGATTCCTGACCTAACAGAAGCAGGTGGCACCTGCACCCTTAGGTTTATTGGCGGGTCCACCGAAGAATCAAAGGTTGTGCAGGCCCAAGCATCTTCCGATTACACCCAATGCTTCCCGATTGAGATTCCTCTAACCGAACTGCCTTCAGGCTCGGGAATTGTGACAGTAACCTATGAATCGGAATTCCACATCGGAACATCAGCCGCGAGTTCGGTGGTGATTCCGTAAAAAATGCTTAAGAAAGCTTTCGCTCTGGCTATCTCAGCTCTCATGGCAGTTGCGGGCATTGTGGCTTTGCCGCAACTGAACGAACCGGCACTCGCAGCGCCTTCAGCAAGTGCATTTGATCCGGGCCTCATCATCAGCGACAGCGTATTTTTCGATTTTGGTTCGATGGATGTCGCAGCAATCCAGACGTTTTTGGACTCTCGTGTTGCAAGTTGCAGGGCAGAAGATCCGGCCATTGACTGCCTAAAGGATATTTCGGTTGAAATTCCAGAGACTCCCGCCACTACTCCAACCGAGGTTGGCCCGTGCTCAGCGATATCGGCGAACCCGGCGGCAAGTGCGGCTGAGGTCATATTTGCAATTTCGGTTGCATGCGGGATTAATCCAAAGGTGTTGATTACCAAGCTGCAAAAGGAGCAGGGCCTAGTCACCTCAACAAAGCCAACGTCATACATGTACCGCGCAGCGATGGGATTTGGTTGCCCAGATTCTGATCCAGGCATTTGCGGCAAAGTCTATGTAGGTCTTTTTAACCAGCTTTATAGGGCTGCCAAGCAATTGCGTTGGTACGGCAACCCAGAGGGCTCGTTCACCTACTGGAAGCCCGGCCGCACCGTTTCTATGCGTTACAACCCCAACTCCTCATGCGGAACCAAAAGTTTTGAACTGAAGAATCAAGCGACTGCAAACCTTTACTACTACACCCCTTACACACCAAACCAGGCGGCCTTGTCCAACATGTATGGCACTGGTGACAGTTGCTCCGCGTACGGAAATCGAAACTTCTGGCGATTCTTCCACGACTGGTTTGGCTCCCCAATTGGCGGTGGCTACCTTCTAAAAGCCGCTGGCCC
>JAQWUU010000036.1 GCA_029241985.1 Aquiluna sp.
CCTTAGGTTCCGCTCCACGTTGGTTGCGGTTGTTGCTTTTACTGCTGTCTGTTTATTCGATTTTTAAACGTTATGGAAAGTTTGGCATAGTTTCTCGGTTAGTGAGCCAACGAAATCTAATCTTTACTTTCAGTCTCCGATGTAGTGCATTACGTGCTTTAGGCGGGTGTAGTCTTCGAAGCCATAATGAGACAAGTCCTTGCCATAGCCCGAATGCTTAAATCCACCGTGTGGCATCTCTGCAACAAGCGGAATGTGGGTGTTTATCCATACCGCACCAAAGTCTAAATACTTGGCAAAGCGCATGGCTCTGGTGTGGTTCGTTGTCCACACAGAAGATGCTAGGCCGTAGCGAACATCGTTTGCCCACTTCAACGCCTGAGCGTCATCACTGAATTTCTGCACCGTAAGAACAGGTCCAAAGATTTCATCTTGGATGTGCTCATCGGTCTGCTTGAAGCCAGACAAGACAGTTGGCTCCATGAAATAACCACTGCCAGCAATCTTGGACCCACCGGTTTCGATTCTTGCGTGATCTGGAAGCCGATCAACAAAACCTTGAACTCGTTCTAGCTGACCCGCATTATTTACCGGCCCAAACAAAATGTCTGGTTCGTTTGGCATTCCCACCTTGGCGCTGAGCTTGACCTCAGCTAGAAGTGCCGCCATGAAATCATCGTAACCGCTTTCTTGCACAAGCAACCTGGTGGCAGCCGTGCAGTCCTGACCGGCATTAAAGAATCCTGCAGCCACAATTCCGGCAGCAGCCTGCTTGAAATCAGCATCAGCAAAAACAATTACTGGAGCTTTGCCGCCCAACTCCAAGTGAACACGCTTCAGGTCGGTCGCCGCACTCTTGGCAACTTCCATTCCTGCTCGGACAGAACCGGTGATCGACACCATCTGTGGAATATGGTTTTCAACCATTGCCCTACCGGTGTCACGATCTCCGGTCACCACATTGAAAACGCCCTCTGGCAAAAACTCAGCAGCGATTTCAGCCAGCAGCAAAGTTGAAGCCGGGGTTGTATCCGAGGGCTTTAGAACAATCGTGTTTCCTGCTGCAATCGCAGGTGCAAATTTCCAGACCGCCATGTTCAACGGATAGTTCCATGGCGTCACCTGACCGATGACACCGATTGGTTCTCTACGGATGGAAGAGGTGTGGTCGGCCATGTACTCAGCAGTTGCCCTACCTTCGAGGTTCCTAGCAGCGCCTGCAAAGAAGCGAATTTGATCTACAGAGGGACCTATTTCGTAGTCCACCAAGGTGGTCCTTGGTTTACCCGTGTTCTCGCTCTCAACATCGGCGGCTTCTTCGGCTCTGGCCTCCAGCGCGTCTGCAATTCTAAAAAGCGCAAGTTGGCGTTCAGACGGAGTGGTTTGACCCCAGGTTTCAAATGCCCTAGCGGCAACCTGGTAGGCGGCGTCAACGTCTTGGGCTGAGGACACCGGTGCATGGGCGTAAACCTCTGCAGTGGAAGGATTGATTACATCGCTGGTTTCATCGCTTGTCGGGCTTTGGTACTTGCCTCCGACGAAATTCTGCAGTTTTTTGACGGCCACTTTGCCACTCCTAATCGGGATACTTACACAGACTCTAAACCTGAAACTTGGGTTTCCAAAGTCAAAAGTAGAAACTCTGCCGATTTCGTGACTAAACGACAAATAAACAGCGAATTCCTCGCTATTTGATGCAAGAACAGTGGCATACTCGACATATGTCCAAAACGCTTCGGACCCGAAAGTCACACCTCGATGAAGTATCAAAGCTGATAGTCGAGGAACTCCAACATGACGGTAGAAAGTCATACGCCGAAATTGGCAAAGTAGTTGGTCTCTCAGAGGCTGCCGTTAGGCAGCGAGTGCAGAAACTCAACGAGTCCAAAGTAATCCAAATTGTTGCAGTAACCGACCCGCTTGTCCTTGGGTTCACTAGACAGGCGATGATTGGCATCAAATGCTCTGGAGACTCGGGAACAATTGCCACGCGATTGGCGCAAATTTCTTCAATAGATTACGTAGTTCTGACCGCCGGTAGCTTTGACATTCTTGTGGAGGCAGTTTGCGAAGACGACGATCACCTATTGGCGCTAATAAATTCAGAAATTAAGGCGCTTCCTGGAGTAACCTCAGCAGAGAGTTTCGTTTACCTAAAACTGGAGAAGCAGCACTACAACTGGGGCACTCGATGATGAGCGCCTCAGCCACCCGAAAAAAATGAAGTGATATGAAATGGCAATTCAAGACAGTAAAAAACCAGGCGCCATCAAGCGACTATTGGCCTCTCGCAAGCTAGCGAGTAAGCATTCACACGCTGCTTACCCGGTAGTGGCAGCGCTAAAGGCTGGCGAAACCATTCAGGAACAAGACTTGCAGGCAAGTGCGAAGAAGCATCTTTGGATGCACTTCACTCGGCACAGTAGCTACAACCAGAACGACATGGTCATCATCTCAAGAGGTGAAGGCCATCACCTCATTGACTCAAAAGGCAAGCGAGTTATCGATGGGCTTTCAGGTCTCTTCACCTCAAACATTGGTCACGGACGTCAAGAACTAGCTGATGCCGCTGCGAAACAAACCATGGAACTAGACTTCATGCCGCTGTGGTCATACGCCCACCCAAGAGCGGTTGAGCTTGCGGAAAAGCTTGTCTCGATAGCGCCCAAAGGCCTAGATCGAATCTTTTTCACCACCGGCGGTGGCGACGGCGTTGAGTCAGCCTGGAAAATTGCCAAGCAGTACTTCAAGATGACCGGCAAGCCACTGAAAACCAAGGTTATCTCTAGGCAGACTGCCTACCACGGGACCAGCCACGGAGCACTTTCAATCACAGGAATCGCAGCTTTTAAGCAAATGTTTGAGCCGCTTGTGCCATCGACCTTCAGAATTCCGAGCAATAACTGGTATCGAGCTGGGTCCGAATTCAAGACCGAGGATGAGTTCGCACTCTGGGCGGCCAACCGCTTAGAAGAAGTGATTCTGTTTGAAGGACCAGACACAGTTGCCGCCTTTTTTGTGGAACCAATCCAAAACGCTGGCGGTTGCTTCACTGCTCCCAAGAGCTACTTCAAAAGGATTCGAGAGATCTGCGATAAGTACGATGTGATTCTGGTGGCAGACGAGACGATCACCGGTTATGGCAGGTCCGGTGAGATGTTTGGCTCTCAGCGCTACGAAATCAATCCCGACATGATGGTCACAGCCAAGGCGATCACTTCTGGTGCAGCTCCGCTCGGAGCACTATTTGTGAAAGACAAATACTTTGAACCATTCAAAGAGGGAACCGCGACCTTCGCTCACGGCTACACCTTCGCCGCTCACCCGGTTGCCTGCGCTGTGGCTCTGGCAAACCTAGAAATCTATGAAAACGAGAAGGTTGTGGACAATGTCCGCACTAATTCACCGATTTTGAGAAAAACCCTCGAAAAACTTATGGACCTGCCGATAGTTGGCGACGTAAGAGGCGATGGCTACTTCTTTGCCATCGAACTGGTTAAAGACAAAAAGACCAAAGAAACATTTACAAGGGCCGAATCGGAAAAACTCTTAAGAGGTTTCTTGAACGGCGCCATTTACGAAGCTGGGCTCTATTGCCGTGCAGACGACCGTGGCGACCCGGTTGTCCAGATCGCACCGCCGCTTACTATGGGCCCGGCTGAATTCGATGAGATTGAACAAATCTTGAGAAAAGTGCTAACTGAAGCCGGCAAGCGCATCTAGCGCTTGGTTTTCCACAAGCAAAATATCGGATTCATAAAGACTGCCACGGGTTTGCAATACTGTTGGGTATGACAGAACTACTCGCACTCAAGGTGATGAATTCACCGATAGGGAAAATCGCCATCGGCACCACCGATAAAGGAGTTGCCGAACTGCAGATTCTGGTGGGCACTATTTCCAGAGTGGAATTTTCATCCTCAGCCAAGGCGCATAAGTTCGCTCTTGATGCTGCCGACCAGCTATCAGAGTATTTTGCCGGGAGTATTAAATCATTTCGGGTTCCGCTGGATATTCAAGGAACTCAGTTTCAACAGCATGTCTGGGACCAGATTTCTAAGCTCAAATTTGGCGAGCAAAAGACCTATGCCGACATTGCGGCAGGTATTGACAACCCGAAGGCGGTCAGGGCAGTTGGGGGCGCGGTGGGCGCAAATCCGGTACCACTTCTAATCGGATGCCATCGGGTTCTCGGCTCTCAACGGAAGATCACAGGATATTCCGGCGGCGAGGGTATCGCCACCAAGCGTTGGCTGTTGAACTTCGAACAAATCGACTACAAAGAATGAACCGGCACATCATCTCGTCTGCCCCACAGCGCTGCAGCTGGGTTACAAAAGACCAAATCTACATCGAATACCACGATAACGAGTGGGGTCGGAAGCTCACCGGACAACGCAACCTGTTTGAGAAGATTTCCCTCGAGGGTTTCCAGGCAGGCCTGAGCTGGCTGACAATTCTGAAAAAGCGGGAAGAATTCAGAAGAGCATTTGAAAATTTCGAACTGAACAAAGTTGCTGCCTTTGATGAGGCAAAGATTGGGTCCCTGATGCAAAATGCCGGCATCATTAGACACCGAGGCAAAATTCAGGCGGCAATTTCAAATGCTCAAGTCATCCTGGACCAAGACATCGACCTGACAAATCTTTTTTGGTCCTATGAGATTAAGGCCCGAGTTCCAGGAATTGACGCAAGCACAGCTACAACCAGTATCGAATCAGATGCCCTCAGTAAAGAGCTAAAACGACTGGGGTTCAAATTCGTTGGATCAACCACCATGTATGCACTAATGCAATCAACCGGCATTGTGAAAAGCCACTCCCCCAATTGCTTTCTAGCAGCCTGAAAATTACTGCCTCTTCGCTACATTAGCTAGGTAGAGGAGCATAATGTCGCCGGAAGAATTCAACAGCCTATATCGCAGTTACCTGCCGCAGGTCAATGCCTATCTGGCCAGACGTCTCCCCTTTGACGAGGTTGAAGATGTTGCCGGTGACCTTTTTGAACTTGCCTGGTCAAAAAGGGATCGGATTCCTGAAGGGCTCGAACTGCCATGGCTGTATAAGTCCGCTAGATACCTAGTTTCCAATAGACACCGAAAGCAGTCAGCAAGGAACGCCATTCTTGCTCGCCTCGCTGAGCCGACAGCGGCGCCATCAGCCGAGTCGATAGCTCTTGCAGACGTCGAGCTGGGAGAAGCATTTAGCAAGCTCACCGCCAAGGAGCGGGAAGTCATAGCACTCTGGAGCCTTGAAGGCCTGAGTAACAGTGACCTCGGGAAAGTATTGGAGATGAGCGAGAATGCTGCGGCAATCAGACTTACCCGAGCGAAACAAAAACTAAAACTTTTGCTCTCCAATGAAAATATTGCGTAGCTGACTACGCCTATTGATTATGAACGATAACTCTGAACTTCAAAAAAGACTTCAGGCCGCTGACCCAGCCTCCGCAGCGCCGGACCTAAATGCAACCGTTGTTGCCAAGGCAGCCACTGGGAAGACAAAGCCGCTCTTCGGCTTCAAGCAAGCAAGATTCCTGGCAGGTGCCGGAGCAGCTGGGGCAAGTGCTCTAGCTCTTTCTCTGGTGCTCCCCCAATTCCTTGCCCCCGCTCCACTTTTTTCAGTGGCTGATGCCAATGGCGGCACCTCAAAGATGAGCGCAACCTCCGAGAGCTCTCTTGGAGTAGCAGATGACATGATGTATTGGCCAGGTTGGTCAGTCTATGAATACAGTGCCAGCACGGACCTCAGCAATGAAACTGGAACTGGAAACGTCTACCAGGGCCGACTCACTGGGGATCCGATTGACCTTCTTAGCGCGATGGCAAGAGTTTTTGGAGTTAGCGGCGAACCTGTGCGGGATGAGTGGTCAGACGATCAATATCCCAGTTACTCGATTAGCAACGGTAATGCAAATTTGAACACCTACTGGTCCGGCACTGGAAGCTGGAGTTATTCGAACTGGTCGGAAGCGAATTATGTTTGCCCCGATCAAGACACCCGGGATGAGTCAGATTTAGAGTCGTCCTACTGTGAACCGACCCTAACCCCAGAACTTATCCCGACCGTTGAGCAGTTGCGCGCTACGACAACTGAATTGCTGACCCTGACCGGGCAAGAGTTTGAGCCCAGCAGCTTCGAGGTTTACCGAGACGACTGGGGTGCGTACGTGTCGCTTCCTTACCTTTCAAACGGAATTGACACTGGTGCCTGGACATACCTCAGCTGGGGAATGAATGGTGAGTTATCTTATTTTTCTTCACACAGCTTTGAACTAGTTGATCGCGGTCAATTCGACACAATCTCGGCTTTTGATTCTGTATCGAGGATTTCTGACGGCCGCTGGTTTGGAAGCCCACCGGAGAGCTTTTACAGAGCTCTCGATAACTCAGGCCTCGTTGAGGCGCGTTCAGAGGGCATAGCCAGTGCAGAGGAACAGCCCGTTGTCAGCGAACCGGAACCAATCTCTGAGGATGGCACAGCAGCGGACACCTCAATGCCAGCTGATCAGAACCCTTCCGAGAATTATGAGCCAGAGATTGTTCAACTAACAGTCGCGCGTTCAATGGAAATAATGCTGTCGGTTTGGGACTCTAGAGGAAACTACTGGCTGGTCCCCGGATACATTCTCTACAACGATCAGGGCTGGTTTGACTCAATCATTTCTCTAGAAGATGGAGTTATTGAGCTACCCGAACCAATTCAAATCATGCCCATGGACGGTATCCGAGAAATCGACGAGCCTCTGATGGTTGACTAGAAACCCGTAGGCACCAAAAGCTCTAGCCTCTTGCCATCAAGCCTCACCGCAAGTCCAGCCTTGGCTGCAACTGCTTCTGCATCTCCAATCTGTTCCAAGCCATTTTCTAGAATTGATCTTGCAAATGCGCCTTTGGCCTTCTTGTTGAAGTGATTCATTGCTCTGCCGCTTCCAGCGTCAAGAACCTCAACGAAATAGGTAGTTTTGGTCTCTGGAACCGGGTTTATAGCCACGTAGGCCTTCGATCGCATGTCAAGCACTTCTCCTTCGAGTCTTGGCCAAACTGCCGCGTGAGCCTCTTTCCAAACCTCAGCCAAGGCCACCCCCGGCAATGAAGTGCCCGCGGAAAGCCTGTAATAAGGAATTTGCTCCATCGCCGGCACTAAGCCGAAAAGTGCGGACTGAACGAAAAACTGTTCCTTAGCTCTTTCGATAGCCTGCTCAGAGAGCGTGTCGAAGCCAAGTGCATCGTAAAGTGTGCCGGTATAGCGGCGAAGAGCTGGCATGGTGCCGGATGTCATTATTTCAAGGTTTGCCGCTATATCCCCGGTGCTTTTCTTACCAAGCTTTAGTCTTTTTGCGGCCAGATCTGGATCGGCGCATAGTTTGAGCAAGCCATCTATAACTACTTGCCTTGCCGGATCTAGCGCCGCCCAAATGATGGCTGCTTTGTCAATGGAAACACCAACGCCGCCAGGACGCTTAGTCTCTGACGGCGGCAGTAATACTAACAATTAGCTGACTAGGTGGGCATCCCTGACCACAAGGGTCAAGGTGTCATGCTCCATCGACAAAAATCCACCGGCCTCAGTCTCAGCAACGACCTTCTCACCATCTGCCATAGTGACCCTAATTGAGCCGGGAATCAAGATTGCAAGCATTGGCTCATGGCCCGCTAGCAATCCAATCTCGCCCTCAGAGGTTTTGGCAATAACCATAGAAGCTTCGCCGGACCAGATTTCTCGGTCCGCAGCGACAAGGTTTACCTGAATAAGGTTTGCCACTAGCCAATGTCTTTCTTGATGCGCTCGTATGCCTTCATGACATCGTCAATGCCACCGCAGTTGTAGAATGCCTGCTCTGGAACATGGTCCAGGTCGCCATCGGCAATCATTGTGAAGCCTTCGATTGTGTCCTTCAGTGGAACAGTAGATCCCGGCACGCCGGTGAACTTGGTGGCCATGAAGGTGTTCTGGCTCAAGAACTGCTCCATGCGGCGCGCCCTTGAAACTGTGATCTTGTCCTCTTCAGAGAGCTCTTCAACACCCAAAATTGCAATGATTTCTTGAAGTTCCTTGTTCTTCTGAAGGATTGCCTTGACCCTAATTGCAGTGTTGTAGTGATCTTCACCAAGGTAGGCAGCGCTCAAAATACGAGAGGTAGAGGTCAACGGGTCCACAGCAGGGTACAGACCACGAGAAGCAATTTCACGGCTTAGCTCTGTGGTTGCGTCCAGGTGAGCAAAGGTAGTTGCCGGAGCCGGGTCGGTGTAGTCATCAGCAGGAACGTAGATTGCCTGCAGTGAAGTAATCGAGTGACCCTTGGTTGAAGTGATGCGCTCCTGTAGGAGACCCATCTCATCTGCAAGGTTCGGCTGGTAACCAACGGCTGATGGCATACGGCCTAGAAGTGTTGAAACCTCGGCGCCGGCTTGAGTAAAACGGAAGATGTTGTCAATGAACAACAGCACGTCCTGCCCCTGCACGTCACGGAAGTACTCCGCCATTGTCAAAGCTGACAGGGCAACACGCAAACGGGTCCCAGGTGGCTCATCCATCTGACCGAAGACCAGGGCGGTCTTTTCCAAAACTCCGGCTTCATCCATTTCCTCGATTAGGTCGTTACCCTCACGAGTACGCTCACCAACACCGGCGAATACGGACACACCATCGTGGTTTTCCGCCACGCGATAAATCATCTCCTGAATCAAAACGGTCTTACCAACACCGGCACCACCGAATAGACCAATCTTTCCACCCTGAACATAAGGAGTTAGAAGGTCGATGACCTTGATACCCGTTTCGAACATTTGAGTCTTGGACTCAAGCTGGTCGAAGGCTGGAGGCGTGCGGTGGATTGGCCAACGCTCCTTGATGTCAAATTTTTCGCCAGGCTTTCCGTTCAGGATTTCACCCAAAACGTTGAATACCTTGCCCTTGGTCACGTCGCCCACTGGCACCATGATTGGGTTGCCGGAGTCGTGTACCTGGCCACCTCTAACCAAACCATCGGTTGGCTGCATGGCAATAGCCCTAACTAGGTCATCACCTAGGTGCTGAGCAACCTCAAGAGTCAATGTGCTCTTCTGGTCGCCGAAAGCCACCTCAGTGGTCAGCGCGTTATAGATATCCGGGATGGAGTCGTGCGGGAACTCGATGTCTACCACCGGTCCGTTGACTCGCGCGATACGACCCGTTGCGGTCTTTGTGCTCTCGGCCATTTGCTTTCTCTTTCTTAGTCCTCGGACACCGTTGAAAGCGCGTCTGCGCCTCCAACAATTTCCGAAATCTGCTGGGTGATCTCTGCCTGACGCGCCTGGTTGGCAAGCCTGGTGTAGTTCAGAATTAGTTTTTCAGCGTTGTCTGTAGCGCTCTTCATAGCCTTTTGCCTTGCTGCATGCTCGGCGGCTGCCGACTGAAGCATCTTGTTATAGACACGGTTCTCAATGTAAACAGGCAAGAGTGCATCCAGAACCTTGTCCACCTCAGGCTCGAATTCGTAAAGTGGGTGGACCTCGTCCGCCTCTGCCTCTTGCTCGACTACCTCGAGAGGCAGCAACCTGGTTGTGTTCGGCTCCTGAACCATCATTGACACGAACTGGTTGCCAACCAAGTAAATTCGGTCAACACCGCCGTCCTCGGTTGTCTTGATGAACAGCTCTGTTATTTCAGCTGCAATTTCACGCGCTGTTTCCAAAGTTGGGACATCAGTGCCGCCGGTCCACTCTCTCTGACTGGCTCGCTGACGGAACTTAAAGTTAGCAACAGCCTTTCGACCCACCAAGTAGTAAAGCACTTCTTGCCCTTGGTCGTTTAGCCTCTTGGTCAGCTGATCCGCTTCTTTCAAAACAGATGACGAAAATGCTCCTGCAAGACCGCGGTCAGCTGTGAAGATGACGATTGCGGCCCTGGTCGGATTCTCAATCTTTCGAGTCAGCGGGTGATCAACGTCGGAGTAAGTCGCAACAGCCGAAACTGCTTTGTTGACGGCCCGGGTATACGGATTAGACGCGGTAACGCGCTGCTGTGCCTTCTGGATTCTCGATGCCGAGATTAGCTCCATGGCACGGGTGATCTTCTTGGTCGTCTTGGCAGACCTAATTTTCTGCCTATAGACCCGAAGTTGCGATCCCATAACCTAACCCTTACCTATTCCTTATCGCTTTTGGCGAACGATCTTCTCTTGATCAATTTCGTCATCAGCTAGTGCTTCAACGTTTTCCTTACCGGAACCAATAAGTGGCTCTCCGGTGTGGAGCTGGAACATTTTCTTGAACTGATCCATCGCCTTTTGAAGCTCATTGATTGTGTCATCTTCTAGCTTCTGAGTTTCGCGAATGGTAGTCAGAGCCTTTGAATTACGTCTGACATAGTCCAGGAATTCCTGCTCGAACCTCAAAATGTCTTCCACTGGAAGCTCGTCTAGTAGACCTGCAGTACCAGCCCAGATAGATACCGTCTGGTCTTCAACCGGATACGGCGAATACTGTGGCTGCTTCAATAGCTCGGTAAGCCTTGCGCCACGAGCCAATTGCTTACGGCTTGCGGCATCAAGGTCAGAAGCGAACATTGCGAACGCTTCAAGCGCGCGGTACTGAGCAAGCTCTAGCTTCAGTGTTCCAGAGACTTTCTTGATGCCCTTCTGCTGTGCAGCACCACCAACACGAGAAACAGAGATACCAACGTCAATAGCTGGTCGCTGGTTCGCATTGAAAAGATCTGACTGCAAGAAGATCTGACCGTCTGTAATCGAAATCACGTTGGTCGGGATGAATGCAGAAACATCGTTCGCCTTGGTCTCAACGATTGGTAGACCAGTCATCGAACCAGCACCCATTGCATCCGAAAGCTTTGCACAACGCTCCAGCAACCTGGAGTGCAAGTAGAAGACGTCTCCCGGGTAAGCCTCACGCCCTGGTGGCCTGCGAAGGAGCAATGAAACCGAGCGGTAGGCTTCAGCCTGCTTGCTAAGGTCGTCAAAGACAATAAGAACGTGCTTGCCCGCATACATCCAGTGCTGCCCAATGGCGCTACCGGTATAAGGGGCTAGATATTTGAAACCAGCTGCGTCGGAGGCTGGAGAGGCGACGATTGTGGTGTATTCCATCGCACCGGCTTCTTCCAAAGCTCCGCGAACACCGGCAATCGTTGAACCCTTTTGACCGATGGCAACGTAGATGCAGCGCACCTGCTTGTCTGGGTCGTTGGACTTCCAGTTTTCAACCTGGTTAATAATCGCGTCAACCGCAATCGCAGTCTTTCCAGTCTGACGGTCACCAATAATCAACTGGCGCTGTCCACGACCAACTGGGATCATGGCGTCAATTGCCTTGATACCGGTCTGAAGCGGCTCGTGAACTGACTTACGATCCATCACACCTGGGGCCTGAAGCTCAAGAGCACGACGACCATCAGCCTTGATGTCGCCAAGACCATCGATTGGGTTACCCAGTGGGTCCACAACGCGGCCCATGAATGCGTCACCTACAGGAACCGACAGAACTTCACCGGTGCGGTGAACCTCCATACCCTGCTCAATGCCTCCGAACTCACCGAGGATAACAACACCGATTTCACGTTCATCGAGGTTCAGAGCCAGACCCAGCGTGCCATCGGCAAACTTGAGCAGCTCGTTGGCCATCGCGGATGGCAAACCCTCTACGTGTGCAATACCGTCGGCTGCGTCTGTGACGTAGCCGACCTCTTGCTTATCGGTGCCCTTTGACTCATAGGACGAAACGAAGTCCTTCAGGGCATCCCGAATCTCATTCGGGTTGATCTTTAGCTCTGACATTGGTTCCTCTGCTTACTTGTTGGTTTCAACTCAACCGAGTTGCAATCTTGCGTTTTGAAGTTTTGATAGAACGGTCGCATCAATTACCTCGCCGTTCACGGTGATATGAAGACCACCGATAATGTCCTTGTCGATCTCTAGATTCAACTGCAATTCACGGCCAAAGGCTTTTGAAAGTGCGCCTGAGAGTTTTTCCAGTTGCTCGGTGGACAGCCCTCTTGAAGCCCGAACATGAGCAACAGATTCGCCGGCAAATTCTGCAATCCACATGCCGTACTGCTCGAGAACTTCGGCGAAGCGCTTAAACGTCCGGGAATGAACGGCCTGAGCTGCAAGAATCGACGTGGTCTCGCTGGCCTTGTTGCTCAATAGCTTCTCAACCAGAGTAATTTTCGCCTCGACTGATGCCCTCGTGGACGACAATGCCAACTCGAGCTCAGGATCAGCCGAAACAACCTGGCCCACCTCGAAAAGCTCAGCTTGAACCGTATCCATGTCTTTAGCAGAAGCGGCAGCGGATCTAACTCCGAGTGCTTCAGCCGCCAGAGCCATGTCCCTCGTTGCCGACCAACGCATTTGAGCCATCTTGCCAATCAGAGTCACGCTCTGCTCGGAAAGTTTCGGTCCAAACACTTTTGCAACAAGCTGATTCTTCCCTGCTGCCTCGGCGGAAGGATCCGACAGCGCAGAGCGAAGCTGTGGTGAAGACAGGAGAGCATTTGAAGCGGCAAAAAGTTCACGCGCCAAGGTCAAGCTAAATCCACCGAGCTTGTCCAATTCCTGCTCGGCCATAAGCCTTGATTGCCTCGTGCTTGATGCCACTTTTACTTCGCCTTCTTGCCTTCTAGTTCTGCGATGAACTCGTCTACTACTCGGTTTGCAACCTTGTCGTCGTCGAGCTTTTCGCCCACGATTCTTGAAGCAAGCTCAATTGCGAGAGCTCCAATTTCACCGCGCAATGCGTTGGCAGCCGAGTCACGCTCAGCGGTCAACGTTGCCTTGGTGGACTCGGCTAGACGCTCAGCATCCTTGGCGGCCTGCTGCTTGAGTTCAGACAAGATTGCTGCACCCTCAGCCCTCGCCTCTTCACGAATCGAAGAAGACTCAGCTCGAAGCTGTGCCTTGTCGGCCTCAACCTCTTGGGTTCGCTCCTCGGCTGCCTTTTGGGCAGCTTCGGCGTCTGCAAGCCTTCCTTCAATCGCCTTAGCTCTTTCGTCGAGCATCCTCTTGAATCCAGGAAGAACCTTGAACCAAAAGAACACCAAAAGAACGACGAAGACGACTGAAGACCAGAGAATGTCATAGTCGGCCGGCAACAGAGGGTTCGGAGCTTCCGCTCCCTCTGGTGCGGTAGCCGCAAGAATTCTGGAAATCATTCTGTTATCGCTTTCTTAGGCGAAGATGAATGGGGTCGCTAGACCGATCAGGGCAAGAGCCTCAGTGAAAGCGATACCTAGCCACATTGTGACCTGTAGTCTTCCCGCTAGCTCTGGCTGGCGTGCGATGGATTCGATGGTCTTTGAAACCACCAGTCCTACACCAATTCCTGGACCGATTGCAGCCAGGCCGTAGCCAACTACTGCGATGTTGCCGGATAGTTCGGCGATGTTTACTGCGTCCACTTTATTTCCTTCCGTGGGGGTTTAGTGTTCGTCTGCCAATGCCAACTGGATGTAGACAGTGGTCAGAA
>JAQWUU010000037.1 GCA_029241985.1 Aquiluna sp.
ACCAGCTCAGGGTTTTCCCTGAACTGGTCCAATCAAAATGGCGGAGGCCGTGGGATTCGAACCCACGAGACATTTCTGCCCACTGGTTTTCAAGACCAGCTCCATCGGCCGCTCGGACAGGCCTCCGCAGAAGAGTTTAGTGGTTATTGAAAAAACTCAAGTCCCTCAAGTGACTTCAGCACCTGGGCGACTCCATTTTCTGTAACGGCAGCAGTAACTGCAGTGGCGGCAAGCTTTACCTCTTCAGGGGCTTGGCCCATGGCAAATGCGTGCCCACCCAGGCTTTGAGCCCACTGGAACATTTCGATATCGTTTCTGCCGTCACCCATGACCAACACTCTGTTTGAAGTGTGCTCGTAGTGATCCCGAAGTTGGTTTAGCGCATGGCCCTTGTCTATACCCTTTGGGGCGATGTCTAACCAGGCCGTATACCCAATGGCATAGCTCACCGATTGAAGGCCAACATCATCCATGATCTTCAAGAACTGATCGACATCATGGTCCGGCGACAGCACAACAACTCGGCTGACCGGGTGGTGCAGAAGCTCCTCGAGAGGAGTTTCCAGGTTCTGGTCGCCGAGTGCATAACTTGGAAAGGGTTTATGGAAGCGGTAGCCACCGTCTAGATCTTCAACGGCAAAGTGAGCGTTTGGAATCGTTTCAATTAGCCGGGCTAAAACATCAGAGGGGTCAAACGTCTTCACGTCATGAACGGCAAAACCCTTTGGGTGTGAGCCATCTAGCCGAATTGTTACTGCGCCGTTGGAACAAACGGCGTGACCGGTGTCAATTCCAAGTTGGTTGATTACTGGATAAGCATTTGAAGCTGCTCTCCCAGTTGCGACAAAGACATGGTGACCGAGGTCTCTGACACGGTTCACCTCAGCAACAACCTCGTCGGACAGATACCCATCGTCATGGACAAGCGTGCCATCGATATCGATGCCAACTAGCCAGGGGTCGTTATGTGCCATTTAGCTCTTGGGGGCAATCTTCTCAACGCCACCGAGGTAGCCGCGAAGTGCCTTTGGAATCAATACCGAACCATCTTCTTGCTGGTGATTTTCCAAAATTGCAACCAACCACCTGGTTGTTGCAAGCGTCCCATTCAAGGTCGCAGCGGTTGCTGGCTTTCCATCTTGATCGCGGTACCGGGTGTTGAGCCTTCTGGCCTGGTACGTGGTGCAGTTAGAGGTCGAAGTAAGTTCACGGTAATCACCCTGGGTTGGAATCCATGCCTCAACGTCAAACTTTCTAGCAGCCGATGATCCAAGGTCCCCAGCAGCAACGTCAATCACCCGATAGGGAAGCTCACACTTTTGCAGCATTTGCTCCTGCCAAGCAAGAAGCTTCTGATGCTCAGCTTCGGCATCTTCAGGTTTGCAGTAGGAGAACATCTCAAGCTTGTTGAATTGGTGGACCCTCAGGATGCCCCTGGTGTCTTTGCCGTGGCTTCCGGCTTCCCTGCGGTAGCAGGTGGACCAGCCGGCGTAGCGCTTTGGTTCTGCTAGGTCATCTAAAATCTCGTCACTGTGGTAGCCGGCAAGAGCCACCTCACTGGTGCCGGTCAAATAAAGATCGTCAGCCGGCAAGTAGTAAACCTCTGCTGAGTGCTCACCGAGAAACCCGGTTCCCTGCATAATTTCTGGCTTGACCAATGTAGGTGTGATCAATGCTGTGAAGCCAGCCTCGCTTGCTTGATCAAGAGCCAATTGCATGATGGCAAGTTCAAGCCTTGCACCAAGCCCCTTCAAAAAATAAAACCTGGAGCCGGCAATCTTTGCACCGCGCTCAATGTCAATGATGTCTAGCGATTCACCAAGTGCAACGTGGTCTTTGGGTTCAAAAGCAAAAGTAGGTTTGCTGCCTACTTCTTTGATTAACTGAAAGTTTTCTTCGCCGCCTGCTGGGACACCATCGAGAACGATGTTCTCGATTTTATGAAGGACAACCATCAGTTCTTGCTCGGCTAAGTTTGCAGCCGCCTCTTGCTTTTTCACATCTGCTGAAAGTTCTTGAGCCTGAGCGACAAGAGCTGCTTTTTCTTCCTTGGGTGCTTGAGCGACCAGCTTCCCATGAGCATTCTGCTTTGCTCGCAAAGTCTCAAACTGTTGCAAAGCAAGCTTTTTTTGCTCAGCTAGATCCGCGGCCAGATCAACTAGCCCAACGTCCGCTCCGCGAGCAGTTTGGGAGGCCTTAATAAGGTCTGGGTTTTCTCTAAGCAGGCTGATCTCAATCACAGGCTCAAGCCTACCCGCTTGCTCGTGATTGCTTGCTAGCTAGCGATTTTGGCGGAGATTCTGAAGCCAAGCCTGCGCTGATTCGTAGTCTGGGTTTGCGTTGTTTCCCAAGTGGACTGAATCAGAATGATCTGCTCTTGGGTAGGAGCCCAAGAAGACGACCTTGGGGCTAAATCTGTGAAGCCCCATCAGAGCCTCGCCAATCGCCTCGTCGTCTAAGTGACCCTCAACGTCGATGTTGAAGCGGTAACGACCGAACCGGTCACCAACCGGGCGGGATTCAATTCTGGAAAGGTTTATGCCCC
This sequence comes from Aquiluna sp., assembly GCA_029241985.1. Taxonomy (GTDB): domain Bacteria; phylum Actinomycetota; class Actinomycetes; order Actinomycetales; family Microbacteriaceae; genus Aquiluna. The sequence goes on from JAQWUU010000037.1 coordinate 2,546, forward strand.
TGGCAGCAAACTGCTCCAGCATTTCCAAAAGCCCACCTGGGCGATCGTCTGGCAGTTCAACAACAACGCTGGTCTTGTCCTGGCCGGTCTTTTTTGGAGGGGTTCCAGAAATACCAATTTCATAGAACCTGGTCTGGGCGTCCTGGTTTTCACCGATGTTGCTGGCGATGATTTCAAGCCCGTAAATCTCAGCTGCACCGGTAGCCGCAATTACAGCATGGGCGCTTGAGCCGTTAGAAAGTGCTTTAGCCGCAGCCGCGGTCGAGGCTGCGGGGATATGACTCGGGTTTTTAAGGTTCTTGTCTAGCCACTTTCTGGATTGTGCGTAGGCCACAGGGTGAGTGAGGACGTCTGAGACATCTGCGAGCGCCGTGCCCGGCCTTGCCATCAGGTCGAAGCTGACTGGCACCAGGTATTCACCATAGATCTGAACACCCGGGATTGTTGCAAGAGCATCTGAGGTGGCGCTGACACCACCCTCTAGAGAATTCTCAATTGGTGCCACTGCCCGCATCGCAAGACCGGACAAAACCGCATCGAGTGCCTCGATCACGCTTGACATCGGAAGCAGCTCTGCTTCACCTGAACCGGGCAGCATTTTGGCAGCCATCTCGGTGAATGTGCCTTCGGGGCCTAGGTATGCAATCTTGTGAGTGCTTGACATCCTTCAAGATTACGGCAGGCGGGAATCGGAAGATAGCAATACGATGCTTTTATGCATAAAAGAGGCGATGTCCAAAGATTGCGCGGAGTACTGAGGCTTGGTGCTCTGGTCTTCGTGATCAGCTCAATAATCTTGCTCACTCTGCCAAGAATTTTCACAGACCTACTGTCTTTGCCCGGCTCTGCAAACCTCGACTGGGCAATGCAAATGACCGGCGTCACAATCTTCACACTCGCAGGCCTAATGTTTGTGTCTGCTCAGTCCGGAAGTGACAGCACTGTGCTCTGGGTAGCACGGGTGATGATGGTGGGGGCGTTTGGCCTCGGTGTATTGACGCTGCTAATCCCAACCGGAGTGAACTGGTTTGTAATTCTCTACGCACTTATTGGCTTTGGGTTTTCTACCGGCTACCTGGTCTTCCTATTCAGAAAAAACCCAAGGGTTGAAAATTGACCCACGAAAGAGCCGGGCAGCTGGCACAAGCAGCCGACCTGGTTGACCTCCGCGCTCTGGAGGTTAGTTATTTTGACATCAAGCCAGACCCATCAGTAGCAACCGAGAAGGTTGTCTTTGGAACCTCCGGACACCGGGGCAGTTCGCTGAATGGCTCCTTCAACGAAAACCACATCTTGGCGATCACCCAAGCAATAGTTGAGTATCGCGATTCTCAAGGAATAAGAGGTCCGATATACATCGGCCGCGACACCCATGCGCTTTCTGAACCTGCACAGCAGAGCGTTCTAGAAGTATTAGCTGGCAATGACATCAGGTGTTTTGTGGCGAAGGACAACGGGTTCACTCCCACACCTGCGGTGTCGGTAGCAATCCTTGATCACAACCTCCAGGTTCCCAGGGGCTCGGATGCCCAGGCCGATGGCATCATCATTACCCCGAGCCACAACCCACCCCAAGACGGTGGCATTAAATACAACCCCCCTCACGGTGGCCCATCGGACACCGATGCAACCTCTCGCATCGCTAATCGAGCCAACGAGCTATTGGCGGCAGCCCTTACCGGAGTGAAGCGAACCACCCCCAACCCAAAAGAATTTGATTTTCAAAATAACTACATCTCGCAACTGGGTGAAGTGCTGGACATGTCAACCATCAGCCGCTCAGGTTTACGCCTTGGTGCCGATCCACTTGGAGGAGCAGCGGTTCATTACTGGGCACAGATTGCCAGTGACTACCAGCTAGATCTAACGGTGCTAAACGACAAGGTAGATCCGCAGTTTGGTTTCATGAGCCTGGACTGGGACGGCAAGATTCGCATGGACTGCTCGTCACCGTTTGCAATGGCATCGCTCATTGAAAACAAAGCAAACTTCGACATCTCCACCGGCAATGATGCCGATGCCGATAGGCATGGCATCGTGACTGCAGATTCAGGCTTGATGAACCCAAATCATTTTCTGGCTGCCTCGATTCAATACCTAAGTGAATCCAGGCAGGGTTGGGATTCTCACGCTGGCGTCGGTAAGACAATGGTTTCTTCTTCGATCATTGATCGAATCGTCGAATCTCTGGGTAGAAAACTCGTTGAAGTTCCGGTTGGCTTTAAGTGGTTTGTGCCGGGGTTGGTGGATGGCAGCTTAGGTTTCGGTGGCGAAGAGTCAGCGGGAGCTTCGTTCCTGCGTCTAAACGGCCAACCGTTCTCCACCGACAAAGACGGCATCATAATGTGTCTCTTGGCGGCAGAAATGGAAGCCAGCACTAGATATAGCCCGTCCGAGCAATACGCGATGCTCACCCAGGAGTTTGGTGAGCCCAGCTATCGGCGCATCGATGCTCCGGCAACACTCGAGCAAAAAAGTGTGCTTGCAAAGCTCTCCGCAGATGATATTTCTGCCAAGAAACTTGGCGGGGAGACAATAGAAAAAATTGAAACCTCAGCCATGAACGGTGGGGCTTTAGGTGGTGTGAAGGTTTCAACCAAGAACGCTTGGTTTGCAGCTCGACCATCCGGCACGGAAGACGTCTACAAAATTTATGGAGAGTCCTTTAACGGGCTAGACCACCTGGAAACAGTTTTGTCCGAAGCTCAGTCGATTGTCGACTCGGTCATTTCTTCCAAGTAGAACTCGGCAGCGGGCAGCCCCCAGAACTCTTCCAGCGTTTGTATTCCATTTTGAGAATAGATTTCAGTCAGTTCTATTCCAACATAACGAAGATGCCATGGTTCATAGGTGTAGCCGGTGATTACCGTCGTGTCTTTTTCATAGCGAATAATAAAGCCGTAGCGCCAAGCATTGTCTGCAATCCACTGGCCGGCTTTGGTGTCACCAAAGCACTGCATGATTGCACACCCCTGATCAGGAACTGAAACATCGACAGCCAATCCGGTCTGGTGTTCTGAGTGACCGGCCTTTGCAGACCGAATCAATGCTTCGGCAAGCCCATATTGGTTGGTCTTTGATTCGAAGAGTTCCACTTGGTACTCGTAGGTCCGATATGCAGAGTTCACAAACAACTTCCCGTAACCCTGCTCATACATGTCTTTTGCCATTTCGACCAGGGCAGTTGCCGTTGCAGGCGTGAGCAGAAGTTTTCTGGAATTATCAAGCGACTCAGAACTTGGGGCAGCAACCAAGGTTGCCGGAGCGTAATCGATCGGATGCAGCTCTCGATGTTTATTCACCACAACGTACTGCTGGTTGGCAAAATCAATAGTTGAGCGTGGGTATAGGTAGTCGGTCATTTCCGGCGTTGGTGGAGTTAGGTTTTGAGCTTGAAACGCCTCGACCTGCTGAGCAATGATTGTGTGCTCCGGGGAAGTGAACATGCCAGATTGCAGAACCAACCCAAATCCCAGTGTGCCCAAAATGAGAGGGGGTCCAAATATAAATATTGGACTCCGTTTCATAGGAGTAGGATTACGCACGTCTAAACCCTAAATCTAGGAGAGCCATTGGCTACGAACACTTCTCGGGATGCCGCAAAAAAGGCAGCCCAATCCGGCACCATGACGCCGAAGCAAATTTGGATAGTTCTCATCGGTCTAATGTCAGGAATGTTCCTGGCTGCCCTTGACCAATCTGTAGTTGGTGCTGCGATGCGCACCATCGCCGATGACCTTGGCGGTCTTTCGCTGCAGGCCTGGGCGACAACCGCGTACCTCATCACCTCCACGGTGAGCACCCCGATCTATGGCAAGCTCGGTGACATTTTTGGTCGTAGGCCCTTGTTCATTATTGGAATTGTGATTTTCATTATTGGTTCTGCAACGGCCGGGTTTGCAACCAGCATGTTTGAACTTGCCGCCTTCAGGGCATTGCAGGGGCTTGGTGCGGGTGGTCTGTTCTCGCTCGCCCTAACAATCGTTGCCGACATTGTTCCCCCAAAGGAACGAGCCAAATATCAGGGCATGTTCCTGGCTGTCTTTGGAACTTCATCTGTATTGGGTCCGGTCATCGGTGGTGCCTTCGCGGGTGCCGGAGAGTTTTTGTTCATTGACGGCTGGCGATGGATCTTTCTTATGAACCTTCCAATTGGCGCAGTTTCGCTGTTTATGGTCATTACCTTTTTGCATGTCCCCCACACCCCGCAGCCTCAGAAAATTGACTGGTGGGGAGCAACAACAATCGTGCTTGCCGTTGTTCCAATTCTTTTGGTTGCCGAGCAGGGTCGTGAGTGGGGTTGGGGTAGCCCACTTTCGATTGCGATGTATGTCACGGGTGTCTTTGGAATTGTGAGCTTCATCATGATTGAAAAGAGAATGGGCTCAGCGGCATTGATTCCGCTTTCGCTATTCAAGAATGCCACTTTTGCTAGAACGCAGGTGCTCGGCTTCATCATGGGAATCGGCATGTTCGGCGGCATGATCGTGCTGCCATTGATCATCCAGGTTGTCTATGGTGCAAGCCCAACTCAAGCAGGATTGCTTATGCTTCCGATGGTTGCCGGAATGATGACGGCAACAATTGTTTCTGGTCGCGTCATGTCAGCAACCGGCAAGTACAGAATCTTTTTCAACACTGGAACCGCAGTGTTGTTCTTCGGCTATCTCTACATGCTGCTGATGATGAATGCGTCCACTCCGATTTGGGTAATTTCAATAGGCATGATCCTTATCGGTCTCGGGCTTGGTCAGTTGATGCAAACAACCATGGTCGCAAGCCAGAACTCTGTTGCCGGCAAAGACATCGGCGTTGCAACCAGCTCCGTGACCTTCTTCCGCCAGATGGGTGGAACACTCGGTGTTGCAGTATTTATGTCAATTCTGTTTGGAACCGTTGGTGAAAAGATCTCAGGCGCGTTCTCAAGACCTGAGGTCACCGAAGGGTTAGCCTCCGCGACCTCAGACCCAAGCGTCTTGAACGACCCAGCGAACCAGGCGATCTTGGGGATCCTGCAATCAGGCCCAGCTGCGGGAGACCAAATCACGCTCGATTCGTCGTTCATGATTGGTGCTGATGAGCGATTGACCCTGCCATTCCGGATTGGCTTTGTCGAATCCTCGTTGACAGTCTTCTTCGTTGCGATCTTCTTTGTTGCGGCTGCCTTTGTAGTCAGCTGGTTCATCAAGGAAATCCCGCTCCGCGAAAAGAGTGCCTCTCAAGAAGCTGCCGATGCTGCGGGAATGAGCCACTAGTTATTTCTTGTTAGAGTGAAAGTAGTAACCACGGGAGTTCGGTAAACCGGACTGAGAGGAAGACTAGAAATAGAGTCTTCGACCGTCAAACCTGATCTGGGTAATTCCAGCGTAGGTAGAGACCTCTAACCCGTGCCTAGCATCCTCGAAAGGCACGAAAAATGAAAAAAATAGCACTACTAATTGCAAGCGCGCTCATCCTTAGCGGATGCGCTTCAGCAGAAAATACAACAGTTCGACTCGCAGCTCACGATTCCTTTGTGATCAGCGATGAGTTGATTGCGGAGTTTCAAAGCGAATCCGGTTTCGAACTAGAAATCATCAGACTGGGTGACACCGGTTCCCTTACAAACCAACTGGTGCTCACCAAAAATGCTCCGGTTGCAGATGCCTTCTTCGGCATCGACAACACCTTCCAATCGGTAGCACTCGAAAATGAAGTAGTCGACGGTGAGATGTCCGCGATTGACTTCTCAGACGTCTGCTTCAACTACGACCTGGATTGGTTTGCCGATTCTGAAATCACACCTCCAACCAGCTGGAGGGAATTGGGCCAGGAGCAATATCGTGGTTTGACGGTTGTCACTAACCCAAGGTTCTCATCCCCTGGGCTGGCATTCCTTGCAACCACTCAAGCGGGCTTTGCCACCAGCGCTGAGGTCTTTGCTTACTGGAGGTCTATTCGAGACAACGACCTGAAGGTTTCCGGAAGTTGGGAAGATGCCTATTTCGTTGACTTCACCAGATACGGCGGAGATCGCCCAATTGTTCTGAGCTATGCATCATCGCCAGCTGCCGAAGTGAATGAAGATGGCAGTGCCGGCTCCAAAGCACTGACATCAGAGTGCTTCAGGCAAACCGAATATGCAGGTGTGCTGGAGAATGCACAAAACAAAGCTGGTGCTGAAGCAATAGTGGAATTCCTGCTGGCTGACAACTTCCAAGCGTCAGTGCCTTCGGCAATGTATGTCTACCCTGCGAACACCGAGATTGAGGTTCCTGCTGACTGGGCGATGTTCGCAACACCAGCCACGAGCGTGATTGGGGTTGACCTCAACTTTTCTGAGAATCGTGAGCGTTGGCTAAAGGACTGGTCAGACGTATTTGACAACTAACCTCGAGCTGTTTGTCACCACCGCACTTATTGCTTTGGCAAGTGCGGTGGTGTCAGCGCTCATTGGCTACCCGATAGGAAACTGGCTGGCCTCTGTTTCGAAGTCTTACCGAAGATTTGTTTCGGCAGTGATTGTGGTTCCATTCTTATTGCCTCCTTTTCTGATCGGTCTAGCTCTGTTGCCACTTCAGTCGCCGGAGATGAATTCCAGATTTGGAATACTTTGGATTATTGGTGCTCACGTTTTGATGAACGCTGGGTTCATGGCCAGAATCGTTTCTGCCAACCAGGTACCGTCAGACCAAGTTGAGGCAGCCTCACTCGATGGCGCTGGAAGATTATCAACCAGGATCTTCGTTGAATTACCACAGCAATTGGGTGGAATGCTCTCTGCAGGATTACTTGTCGCTCTTTACAGTGCCACCAGCTACGGACTTGTTTTGACCCTGGGCCAAGGCAAGGTGCAGACGCTGGAGACTGAAATTGCGACCGCAGCGCTCAGAGATCTTGATTTCAATTCGGCTCTGGTTTTGGCTCTTCTGCAAACCGCACTCACACTTTGTTTTTTCTATTTGGCCAGATCAATTGGTGCTGAGCCAACATCGCTATTTGGTGAGCAAGTTCCAGCTTCCAATGGTTCACGACTTGGTTGGATTCTCGGCACCTTGCTGCTGGCAGCAATCGGGTTTGTCTTTATTCAGGTCTTTTATCGCGCGGCAACTCTTGGACCCGGGTTGGTTCAAAACGTTCAAAATCTAGGTGGCAAGGGTGCCAGGGATTTATTGAACATCTCGGTGATGGATGCAAGCATCAATTCTTTGCGAAACCTTGTGGTCGCCGCGCTAATCGCGCTGCCAATCGCCTGGCTTATTGCAGGAAGAAGAAAAACCAGCTTCGCCGTGCTCTTGCCGATAGGTATTTCCCCGGTTGTTTTCGGTCTCGTGTTTTTGATTCTTAGCGGTTACCTCCCTTCAGGAGTGCGCGGCAGTTGGCTCCTGGTTCCAATGGTGCAGAGCCTGTTTCTGATTCCCCTTAGCTATCAAGTGCTCAGGCCAGCGAGGCAAGCTGTCTCACTTGAAATCAAGGATGCTGCTCGTTTGGATGGAGCTGTTGGATGGCAGATGTTTTCCCAAGTAGAAGCGCCGCTTGTGCGAAAGCCACTTGCAATTGCGGGTGCATTCGTAGCACTGGGTTCACTTGGAGAGTTCGGCGCAGCTAGTTTCCTTGCCTACGGCTCTGAGGCTACGCTACCGCTGGTTTTGTTTAGGTTGATTGCAAGACCCGGGGCTGAGAACTTTGGCATGGCGATGGCAGCAGCGAGTTTGTTTGTGCTTCTTGCTTTTGTGGTGGTCTGGTTTATTTCTCGAGAAAGTCAAACGGAACTGCCAGATCGTTGAGTCTTTTTTGAATCACTTCCAATGATTCAGGGTTTTGATCAACGACAGTGAAGTTCCTGCCCAGCTCAAAAGCGGCGTGAGCAGTGGTGCCGGAGCCGGCAAAGAAATCAAGTACTCGGTCACTAGGTTTTGAGCTGGCACTAATAATTCGCCTCAGAATTCCCAGTGGTTTCTGGGTTGGGTAACCGGTCTTTTCTTTTCCGGTTGGAGAAACGATGGTGTGCCACCAAACATCTGTTGGCAACTTGCCCCTTGCGACTTTCTCAGGGGTAACCAGTCCCGGTGCCATATATGGCTCTCGGTCAACTGTTGCAGAATCAAAGTAATAATCGTCTGGGTCGTTCACATAAACCAAGATTGTGTCGTGCTTGGCAGGCCATTTGCTTTTAGATTTCCCACCGTAGTCATAGGCCCAGATGATTTCGTTCAGGAAGCACTCCCTGCCAAATAGCGCATCCATCAGCACTTTTGCATAATGGGCTTCGCGATAATCAAGGTGAAGGTAAATTGTTCCGGTTTTGGTCAGCAATCTTCGAGCCTCGATCAACCTTGGCTCAAGAAAGGCCCAGAAATCTGCAAACTCATCATCGTAGGACAGCACCGATTCGACAATCTGCTCATACCGCTTGCCTTGAAAACCAAGGTTTCCGGTGCTGCTAGCTCTTGATGATCTGTTTGTCCGCACCTGCTTGCGACCAGTGTTAAATGGTGGGTCGATGTAGATCAGCTGGAAAGACTCATCGGGAAGTGATTTCAACACACTTAGGTTTTCACCCTTGATAACCTGATTGGTAGCCATAGAAAGAAAGATTAACAGCATGAGCACAAAGGTCACACACGACAGTGAAAACCAGCGCTATGAAATCTATCTGGACAGCGTGCGAATCGGACTTATGGATTACGTGATTTCCGAAAAAGACATCAGTCTTGTCCATACCGAAGTTAATCCTGAGCACCAGGGTAAGAATTTGGCTGCTATTTTGCTTCGGGAATCACTTGCCGACATTCGCGCCAGAGCGACCCATAAGGTCATACCTGTTTGCAGCTACACGGTCAAATACATGGAAAAACATCCGGACACCCATGACCTGCTCAAAGGAACGATCGAAGAGGCTGTCGCCTCTTGCCGCTGGCCAGGAGCCAACTAGTCCCAGGTGCTGGGGGCTGGTTCTTTACCCTTGGGTAATTGAGTATCTTTTGCCCATCTGAGAACCCACTCTGGAACAGTCGGTTCTGGTCCTGGCCATCCACCGGAACCCTCCATGACTTCCTTGGGAGTCAAGATTCCCCAGCTGCGCTTCAAAAACCGCCCACGCATGATTGCCTTGGCATAGATCTCGCCATTACGAACAAAGCGCTGCTCAATGTAATACGCAACGTCGTCCCAACCGATGACCTTCGTTTCAAGGTCAAATTTTTGCCATGGTTCTAGTGACTTGCGATAGCTGATGGTTGAATTCACAACGATCGGGTACCAGCCCTTTTTGTTCCACTCTTTCCAGAATCCAGTTCTAAGACCCTGGTCGTAGCGACCAAGATCCATCAGGGTTAGAAAGACACCATTATTCATGTGCTTGTAGATGTCCAAGTCACTTGGCATAACCCGAAGGGAAACCCGCGACACCTCGTCGATTGTTAGTTTGGAACGACGTCGCCAAGTCATGGAAATGTAAAGAATTCGGAACCAGAGTTTCACCAGATAACTACGCGATCTTTTGGCTCAAGCCACATTTCATCTGTCTCACTAGTCTCAAATGTCTCGTGGTAGATGTCAAGGTTTTTAACCACCTGATTGCACCTGAACTCCGGTGGTGAGTGAGGATCTGTGGCTAGCCTCTGAATTGCGATCTCATCTCGTGACATTGCCCTCCAGCACTGAGCCCAGGAGAAGAAGAACCTCTCGGCTGCTGTGTAACCATTGATCACTGGGGGCTCTTTGCCATCAAGCGAGATGATGTATGCCTTCCACGCAATACCTAGGCCCCCAAGGTCTCCGATGTTCTCGCCAATGGTCAGTTCACCGTTGACGGTGTGAGTGTCATCAAGCTTCGCCGGGCTCAGTTTGTTGTACTGATCGATGAGCGACTTGGTTCTCTTTTCGAAGGCTTCCCGATCAGACTCGGTCCACCAAGAAAGTAGCTTGCCATCACCATCGTATTTAGAACCCTGGTCATCGAAACCGTGACCAATCTCGTGACCAATCACCGCGCCAATGCCACCAAAGTTTTCAGCATCGTCAGCCTCCTCTGAAAAGAAGGGAGGCTGCAAAATGGCGGCTGGGAAAACTATCTCATTCAACCCAGGGTTGTAATAAGCATTCACAGTCTGCGGGGTCATGTGCCATTCTTCTCGGTCGATTGGAGACCCGATCTTCTTAGCTTGGTATTCGAAGTCCCACTTCGAAACATTCTTGATGTTCTGCAAGAGATCATCGCGCTTGATGACAATGCTCGAGTAGTCGTGCCACTTAACCGGGTAGCCGATCTTCGGGGTGAACTTCTGCAGTTTGGTTTGAGCCTTTTGCTTGGTCTCGTCTGTCATCCAATCGAGCTCATCGATGCTCTGTCGATATGCCTCAATTAGGTGGGCGACCAACTTGTCCATCTGAGTTTTTGAACTCGGCGGGAAGTGCTTCTCAACGTAAATCTTTCCAACAGCCTCGCCCAGGCTTCCTTCGACCAAACTCACCGCGCGCTTCCAGCGCGAGCGGTTCACTGGCTGACCAGTCAACTTGGTGCCGTAGAAACTAAAGCGCTCTGCAACAAAGTCGTCTGATAGATATGGAGCGTGAGCGCGGATAAACAACCAGCTCAGCCAAACCTTCAAAGTCTCTAGGTGCTCCAACGTCAAAACTTCAGAAAGTCCTTCAAAGAAAGAAGGCATCATAACTACATTCCATTCTAGGAATGCTTCTGTTAGCTCAAGCCCGGCTAAGTATTCATCCCAAAGAATAGAAGGAGCAAGCTGCTTCAATTCCGCGAATGTCTTGAGGTTGTACGTCTTTTCGGCATCGCGGGACTCAACCCTGCTCCAGTGCTTTGAAGCGATCAGAGTTTCAAGGGCAAGAATGTTTTCTGCGTTTTGCTTTGCAGCCGACTTGTCCACGCCCGCTAGCTCAAACATTCTCGCGATGTGAAGCGGATACTCGGATTTCACATCTTTGTATTTCTCGTCGGTGTAATAGTCCTTATCCGGCAGACCGAGTCCGCCGTTGTAAAAATGAACCAGGTAGCGTTCTGGATCTCCTGGATCATTGTCTATGTAGCTTCCCCAAAGACCACCAACACCCATTCGCTCAAGTTGGCCCATCAGGTGGAAAAGCTCTTTGAGGTTTGAAACGCTTGAAATCTTTTCCAAGTCCGCCGCTAGTGGTGTTGCACCAAGCGTCTGGATCCGCTCCTCGTCTAGAAATGAGGCGTAAAGATCGCCAATCTGTTGGCTAACTCCGGGTTGTGGATCAGCAGCTGCCTCTTCAAGAATATTCTTGACGGCTAGCTCTGCATCATCGGCCAACATGTAGAAGCTGCCGTAGACGGCTTTGTCTTCTGGGATTTCGGTTTTGTCCAGCCACCCGCCGTTGACATGCTGGAAGAGATCCTTGGTTGGACTGACTGACTTATTAAATGAGGCTGTTTCAAGCCCTGGCTTCATAGACATCTTTCTAGTCTATGACTGCCACCTCTGACTAAACTGAATTTCAAATGGCAATAAACAAGATCATCCTTTATTACGGGTTCACTCCGGTGGCGGACCCGAAAGCGGTCATGCTCTGGCAGAAGACGCTTTGCGATGCGCTAAACCTGAAGGGTCGCATCCTGATCTCCAAACACGGCATCAATGGCACGCTCGGTGGCGACATGTCCGATTTGAAGAAATACTCAAGGGCAACCAAAGAGTACCCAGGCTTTGGCAAGATCGATTTCAAATGGTCGGATGGTTTGGGTGATGACTTTCCAAAACTCAGCGTCAAGGTGAGAAAAGAACTTGTGGCGTTCACAACCCCCGATGAGGTCAAGGTCGAGAAATCGGGTGTAACCAACGGCGGAAAACATCTAAAGCCTCACCAGGTGAACGAGCTTGTTGAGAAGCACGGCGACGATGTCGTCTTCTTTGACGGTCGAAATGCTTTTGAGGCAAAAATCGGCAAGTTCAAAAACGCAATCGTGCCGGATGTTCAAACCACACACGATTTTGTTGCAGAGCTGGAATCTGGGAAATATGACCACCTCAAGGACAAACAGATTGTCACCTACTGCACCGGTGGCATTCGCTGTGAAATTCTGTCGGCGGTAATGCTGAACCGCGGCTTCAAAGAGGTTTATCAAATTGAAGGCGGCATCGTCCGCTATGGAGAAAAGTTCCGCGATAAAGGTCTCTGGGAGGGCGCTCTATATGTATTTGATAAGCGCATGACCCACAATTTTTCCAGTGATGCAAAAACAATAGGTGAGTGCGAGGCGTGCAACGGACCGACCTCAAATTTCAGAAACTGCCAGGGGCCCGGCTGCAAAGACCTAGTTCTTCTTTGCGACAACTGTTTTGAAACACCAGAAAACCTGAACTGCGACCCGAGCCATGTCAGGGGCCGGCAAAAGCTTCAGGAGATTGGCTAGTTGTAGGAGAAAACCCCCAAGCAATTCTGCTCGGGGGTTACTCCAATTAGGAGGGTATCAAGTCAAGTAATTGACTTCACGGCTTCAGCTTATGAATCCAAGCCCTTTCTACTGGTGAAAATCAGTGTTTAGCCACCAACTTGTCAGCTAACACTCAGGTTAGGCATTCTTGGTCACTCAGCTGGTTCCTCTGGCTCCCAAGATGGTGACCATTCAGCTGGATCAAGATCCTTATTGTTGCCCATCTTGCCGTGGCCCTTCTTGTCGTAACCACCCTTTTTCATTTTCCACTGCTCGGATGTCGCAGCCACTATTTCGCTGTAGCTGACAGTTAGATCCGCAGAGCTTGTGATTGTTGTGGCGCCAGCGGCGTCAGTGGTCATTGTTACCAGGATAGGGTCGGAGCCATCTGATGGATACACTGCGAATTTCTTGACTCCTGCTTCTCCTGAAGTTTTGAAGCTCAGGGTTGCCTGGATATCTCCATCAATAATTTCAGGCAGCTCTGGGTTTCCGGTCTCATCAATTGCAGGCTTAAACCCCATGATTCGAGACTTGGCTTCAGGCTTGGCTTCAGGCAGGACGGTTGCGTCATCTGCCAATCGATACACTCCAAAGTTCGCTCCCTTTGCAGCTTCACGGAGCGAGGTTACATCTGCAGGAACACTTGTTATCTCCGCTGAGACGGAAACAAATGATCCCTTTGACATCATCTTTCCGTAAGCACCTTCTTTTTGAGCTTCAACGCCCATGCCGCCACGCTCACCAGGTTTCTTTTGGCCATCATGGGCAAGCGATGGTAATGAAATTGCCAGTGCTCCTGCGGTAATAGCCGCCGTTGCGGCTATCGCGATTTTTGATTTTTTCTTCATGTTCGCTCCTTGTCGTTGTCAATTATTCGGACAAGCAACAAGCTAGCTAGGAAAGATCAAATTCAACCCAAAATTCAGTGAGCGTGGAGTGGCTTGCCAGCTGGGTGCCAGAAAAGCCTGCTGTCTGGCAGTTCGCTGGATGTTATAGGTATCGCCAGCGGAAAAGTTCGAGCTTGAACTTCACTGCTAAAAGTCGAACAACAACCATAAGAACGGCCGCAATTAGAACGTCTACATATTCGGGAGACCGCAAGTAGCCCAAGAGAACAACGACCCAACCTCCGGCAAATGCAATTGCTGCGTAGGGCTGATGATCGTGGAAGGCCCTGGGCACTTCATTCACGAGCACGTCTCTGAGAACACCTCCGGCTACCGCTGTAACAACACCCATCAGGACGGCTATCAGTGGGCTCATCCCTGAAACCAGTGCGATGTGTGTGCCGCCGGCTGCAAAAATACCAAGGCCAAAAGCATCGGGTATCAGCATGATTTTTTCTGTCAGGACAATGTGGTTGGCCTTAAAGAAAAATGGCAAAGCCAATCCGACTCCAATAAGAACCCAAACCCAAAATTCTTGTTCAACCCAGAAGAATGGCCGGCGATCCAGCAGGACATCGCGAAGCGTTCCACCTCCAAAAGCTGCAATCGCACCAATCATTACGACGCCAACCAGGTCAAATTGCTTTCTCGCGGCCTCAATGATTCCGGACAGGGCAAATGCCAGCACTCCGAGCGCTTCAAAGGCGAGTAGAAATGTCTCTAGCAATTTTGGGTCTTTTCGCGGTAGTTCGGCCAGCAGGCCAAGGTTGACTAATTGGCCCTAAGTCTAACTCCGCAAGGGTTGATTAGAGGGCGCTATTTGGGGCCTTCAGCACTAGACTTGCCACACCTAAGAACCGCTAAGGGAAGCAGGTAACGTGGGCTTTCTAGACAAGGCCGAAGCGCGCATCGAGAACACTGTGGGCTCGATGTTTGCAAAGCTGTCGAAAAGGCAGTTGCAGCCGATTGAGATTTCGCAGGCCGTTAAGAACACCATGGACGTTGCGGCAAAGCTTGGCTCAGGAGACAAAGTTCTCGTTCCCCATCGCTACCTGATAAAACTAAATCCTGCCGACAGACAAAATGTTTCTGACCAGCTCCTTCGCGCCATCGGGACAGAAATAGCCGACTATGCGAATCAAAAAAACTTTAGAGTCACCAGTGATATCGAGCTAAAGCTCTCCGAGGACCCAGGAGTCCCAAAAGGTAGAGTCAAGGTTGGCTCGGCTGCCGTCAGTTCAACAGTTAAGTGGCAGCCGATAATTAGCTTCGGCAGCATTCGTCACGAACTCAGAGATGGCACCACAACTTTTGGCCGCGATGACCAAGCCGAGGTCATGATTGACGACCGCGGCCTGAGCCGCATTCACTTTGAAATTGCATTCAACGGCGAAATTGCTGCTGTCAGGGACTTGGAATCAACCAACGGAACCTTCGTGGACGGCAACAGGGTGAGTGAGCTGGTACTTCGCCAGGGCAGTGTGATTACCGCGGGCAGGACTGAGTTTGCATTTGAGCTCGTGGCATTGACAGGAGAGTCAAGTGAGTGAACTGGCTCTATTTCTGATTCGAATAGGTTTCGTGGCGGTGCTTTGGATTTTCATTCTGAGCTTGCTTTCTGTCATTCGTGCTGACCTTTACGGCCGCCGGGTAATTAGCAGAATTGCAAAGCAAAATGCTCCCGGGCTAACCGCAGGTTCAGCAGCGAACCTCGGCATTGAAGACGTCGAGGGCTTTGACCCTTCTGAGATAGCTGTTCTGACGGGACGCACCGCTGGCACAAACATCTTGCTCGAGGGTAAAAAGGAAGTGCTGATTGGAAGGGCGCCGAGCTCTGACATGGTCATCAGCGATGAATTTGCGTCATCGATGCACGCGAAGTTGGTTCATGTTGGTTCAGATTGGGTTCTTCAAGACTTGAACTCAACAAATGGCACTCACCTCGACGGTAAGAGATTGACCACGCCTGAAACCATTCGGCCCGGCATGACAATCAGAATTGGCACAACAACATTTGAGCTGAGGTCATAAAAACCTTGGCCATCAAAACAATTAGCTATGCAGCCAGTGACATCGGAAAGCACCGAAGTTCCAATCAGGACTCCGGTTACTCGGGTTACCAGTTGTTTTTTGTGGCCGACGGGATGGGTGGGCATGCCGGCGGAGACATAGCTTCCGCAATTACTTCGCAGCGCGTGGCCCTAACTGACAGCAAATATGACAGCGTCGAAGAGGCCATTGAGGGCTTGAAATCGGGTGTCCTGGATGCAAACAGCATGCTCAACGGCACCGTGGTTGAGCACCCGGAGCTTCAGGGCATGGGAACCACTTTTTCCGGCATGCTGGTTCACGGCAACCAGATCGTTACCGCCCACATTGGAGACTCCAGGATCTACCGAGTGCGATCAGGCGAAGTGGTTCAAATAACCAAAGACCACACCTTTGTTCAAAAGCTTGTTGAGCTTGGAAGAATTACCGAGGCTGAAGCACTTGTTCACCCGCGCCGAAGTGTCCTTATGAGAGTTTTGGGTGATGTTCAGGGTGAGCCAGAACTGGACATCGCTCTGCATGATGCACTGCCGGGTGACCGTTGGATGCTCTGCAGTGACGGCCTGTCAGGCGTTGTGCCAGAAGACGTCATGGAAAAAGTGCTGACCTCTAACATTCCAACCGAAGAGGCCGCCGAGTTATTGGTCGGTGAAGCACTGGAGTATGGAGCCCCAGACAACGTAACGGTAGTTATCACGGACATTGTTCGCCCGACGGTTCAGGCTGACTTTGAACCAGGTGCTCACTTTGTGGGATCGGCAGATCACGAAGTGGTTATTGAAGAGCGCAAGGGTGGAAAGATTCTTCGGCTTTTCAACCCTCGCAGCTTGCTAGAGCTTCTGCAGTCGCCTGAGGACCCAGCGAAGTTTGCACCAGAGTCAGAGGCTCTGCTGGCAAAGATTCTTGCCGAGACCAAGCTTCAGCTTCGCTGGCGAGGAGTTCGCATCGTGATGGGCTGGTTATTATTTGCCGGCATAATCGTAGGAATCGGTTTTGGTGCATATCAATACACTCAGACGCGTTACTACGTTGATGTCTATCAGGGACAGGTGACGATTTATCAGGGCATTAGAGAACAGCTTGGGCCCTGGAAGTTCTCAAGTCCTTATTTGATCTCTGAAATAAATCTTGAAGACCTGTCACAGTTCCAACAGACTTTAATTGAGCGGTCAATTTCGGTTGAATCGCTTGAGGATGCAGTGAAACTAATCGACCAACTCAAGAGCGGTATCAATGAGTAACGTGTCGCTCACCTCGGCAATACCAATGCTGCTGAAGGCGGTTCCGAGGTCAAGAAACTTCGAGGCGGTTCTGCTTTTCTGGGTGGCAGGTATTCACGCTTTTGCACTGGCACAAATCCAGCTTGCGGTGAATCAGGAAATGTCAATTGACCTTATGGGCTATTGGGCACCGCCGACAATTGCCGCTTGGATTCTTCACTACGTGCTTCGCAAGCATGCGCTGAATGCTGATGGCCTTTTGCTTCCGCTTGGCTTCCTGCTAAACGGTCTGGGAATCGCGATGATTTACCGCCTTGACCTTGCAGAGATCACAAACGGCAGCACGCAACTGTTCGCTGAGCGTCAGGTCTGGCTGAGCTGTTTTGCAATGCTGATCGCTGCGGCGATTGTGAGGCTTGTGCCGAATCCACTGGTCCTTAGGCGCTTTCCATTTCTGGCCGGCGCGGCCGCAGTTGTGCTTCTGGTGCTGCCGGCGGCTCCAGTTATCGGTCGAACAATAAACGGAGCAACGCTGTGGATAGGCGTTGGAGACCTGTCTTTCCAGCCCGGAGAAATTGCAAAAATTCTGCTCGCAATTTTCTTTGCTGGGTATTTGGTTTCGAGAAAAGGGCCGTTGTCGGAGATCGGTCTCAGGGTACTTGGAATGAGAATCCCTAGCGCTAAGGACCTTGGTCCAATTCTGCTTTTCTGGGTGGCTTCAATTGGTGTCTTGGTCTTGCAGCGCGACCTTGGTACTTCAATTCTTTACTTTGGGCTTTTCTTGGTCATGATCTACACAGCAACCGGTCGCGGATTTTACGTGGGAATCGGTATGGTGATGATGGTCACCGGTGCCCTGGTGGCATCAAGGCTCTTTGGTTATGTTGCAGCCAGATTCGATTCCTGGCTAGATCCTTTTTCTCAAGAAAACTACAGCGCCGTTGGTGGAAGTTACCAACTGGTGCAGGGGCTTTTTGGTATGGCTCACGGAGATGTAATAGGTGCGGGACTTGGGTCAGGCTTCCCACAGCTAATTCCACTTGCCGAGAGTGACTTTATTTTTGCCGCTTTAGGTGAAGAGCTCGGGATGGCAGGGGTCTTTGCGATTCTCGCTACATACCTACTGATTGTTTATCGGGGACTTCGGATTTCAAACACCAACACTGATGAGTTTTCCAAGCTCTTAGCGATGGGGCTTTCTTTTGTAATCGGCTTGCAGGTATTTGTCGTTGCCGGTGGTGTGATGGGTCTTATGCCGCTAACCGGCTTGACCACTCCATTCCTAGCCGCCGGTGGCAGCTCGCTTTTGGCTAACTGGGCGATTATCGCGCTATTGCTGGTGCTTTCTGATTCTTCTCTGAGAAGGAAAGCCGCGTGAATAGGCAGGTCAGAAGAGTCGGGTTATTCCTGACGGTGATGTTCATCGCGCTGTTCGCCATGGCTTCCTCGATTCAAGTTCTGAGAACACAGACGCTTTATCAAGACTCACGAAACGTCCGGGCTGCCTATGAGACATACAAGACCCAAAGAGGATCGATCTTGGTTGGCCAGGAGGAGGTTGTCACAAGTAATCCGATAAATGACCAGTATCGATTCTTGAGAAACTACGATTCCGTTCTATACAGCTCAGTCATCGGCTATTTCAGCGTTTTTACCGGCTCCTCTGGCATTGAGCGAGCTATGAACTCTTTGCTTGCGGGTCAGAGTTCTGCCCAGTTCTTTGAGCAAATCAACGCGCTATTAGATGGGACGCCCGTCACCGGTGCGGCAATCGAGCTAAGCCTGGATGCAACTATCCAAAAAGCTGCTTGGGATGCACTCGGGTCTAGAAAAGGTGCGGTCATAGCAATGGAGCCTGACACCGGCAGGATCATTGCAATGGTTTCAAAGCCTGGCTTTGATGCCAATCTCCTTGCTGGCCATGAGAACCAGGCAGTTACTGATGCCTATCGTGATCTACTCGATGACCCGGAATCGCCGTTGGTTAATAGAGCAATTGGAGGCGACCTTTACCACCCCGGTTCAGTTTTCAAGCTTGTCGTTGCTGCGGCGGCACTCGAAAGCGGTCGCTACAGCACAAGCACAACATTTGAAAACCTTGACAGCTACCGCCTTCCAGGAACAACCACTTTTATTCAAAACTCAAATAACTCAACCTGCGGTGACGGGCCACTAGTCAAGCTCGAAACTGCCTTGATTCGTTCTTGTAACATTCCCTTTGCAATGCTCGCGGTTGACCTCGGACAAGACCGAATCAGAGCGCAGGCGGAGCTGATGGGCTTTGGTGATGAACTTGCAATTCCGCTGACGGTGACGCCGAGCGTTTACCCGCAAGACATGGAGCTGTCGCAGGTGGCCCTAACCGGCTTTGGCCAGTTTGATGTTCGCGCTTCCCCGCTGCAGATTGCAATGAGCACCGCTGCGATTGCCAACCAAGGTGTTTTGATGAAACCTAGGCTCGTTGATCAGGTGGTGGCAAGCAACCTGAACGTCCTAAGCCAGCCCGAGCCCCAGGTTCTATCGTCTCCAATGTCGAGAGAAACAGCTGCGATTCTGACTCGCATGATGGTCGACTCAGTTGAATTTGGAGCTGCTACGAGCGCTGGCATTTCCCAGGTTGCCGTGGCCGGTAAAACTGGGACTGCCGAGAATGGAACCGACGAGCCCTTCACTCTTTGGTTCACCGGCTTCGCACCAGCTGGGTCTCCAGAGATTGTTGTCACTGTAGTCGTTGAAGACGGCGGAGGCATTGGGCAAAACGGAACGGGCAACCAGATCGCCGCACCCATTGCCAAGGCAGTAATTCAGGCGGTGCTTGCTAGATGAAACCAGCAGTAGGGCAGCTCTACGGCGATCGCTATCGTCTCCAGCTTCGGATTGCCATTGGAGGCATGGGTGAGGTTTGGCAAGCCGAAGACGAGCTTATTTTGAGACAGGTGGCGATCAAGATTCTCAAAGAGGAGTACCTGTCCGACCCAAACTTCTTGGAGAGATTTCGAAGCGAAGCGAAGGCCGCTGCACTGGTTGAGCATGAGGGAATCGCCAACGTTTACGACTACGGCGAAGACACCGGAGCCGCTTATTTAGTCATGGAGTTAGTGCCGGGCGAGTCGATGTCGAGATTGCTGGAGCGAGAAAAGAAGCTTTCTGAAGAGCAGGTTCTGGATATCATTGCCCAGACCTCAAGGGCCCTGGCTGCCGCCCACGCCAGAGGTTTGGTCCACCGAGACATCAAACCCGGCAACCTCTTGATCACGCCCAAGGGGAAAGTAAAGATTACCGACTTCGGTATTGCCAGAGTTGGTGACCAGGTTCCGCTTACCAAAACCGGCCAGGTGATGGGGACTGTGCAGTACTTGGCTCCCGAGCAAGCAACCGGAAAGACTTCGACCTCCGCAACGGACCTCTACTCCCTGGGTGTTGTCGCCTATGAAGCACTGGCTGGAAAACGCCCCTTCCGAGGTGAAAACCAGATGGCAATAGCCATGGCACACATCAACGAAATGCCTCCGGCGCTAAGTGAATCGATTGACCCTCGCGTTCAGAACTTAGTTCTCAGTTGCCTGGCAAAAAAGCCGAATCAGCGTCCAGAATCAGGCACTTCTTTAGCAATCAGGGCCGAGGCCCTGCTTCGTGAAAAACAAAAAGGCTTGCCACCTAAGCCTGTGCAGGTCGAGGATGACCCGGTTACCGAGCTAATCAGCACTGACACGGCACCGCTTCCGAAGGCTCCGATCGTTTGGCCTTGGCTTGCGACCCTTGGCTTACTCGGGCTAACCACGATCGTTGTCATCGTGGCGATCCTGTCCGAACCAAATGCAAGTGATGTCCAACCCACTAACACTCCGGCGCCAACCGTGACGGAATCAGTGAGCCCCGAGCCGGAACCAACCGAAACGACTCCTGCCAACTACGTGGTGTTGGTCTCTGATATCTTGGGCAAGAACCTGAGCGAAGTAACAGCTTGGCTTACCGAGCGCGGCTTTGTAGTCAACGCAATTCCCGGCGACCTGATTGATGGAACCTCTCCGGAGGTTAGGGTTGTTTACGCGGTGACACCCACTGGAAACTTGGCCGTGGGCAGCACCGTTAGCCTCACCTACTACGTGGGTAATTTTGAAGACATCCCGATTGAGATTCCTGAGCCAGATGCGAGTGCACCTGCTGAACCGGGTGAACTAGATCCAAACACCGGACTTCCGCTGGATCCGGCGCCCCAAGCTCCTGATGTTCCATCCGAGGTTCCCGGCGATACTCAGGCACCCTTACCGGAACCGGAACCGAGCCCCACAGAGTAATAAGACTGTGACCGAGATGTGCAATGAAAACTGAAAACAAAAACTAGACTTCAATAGGCGGAAAAGAGCGGGTTTGAGTAAGAGCGAAAGACTGATTGCAGGCCGATACAGGCTAGGTCAGCTGGTTGGCCGCGGCGGCATGGCCGAGGTGTTCGAGGGCTATGACACCAGGCTTGGCCGAACCGTTGCTATCAAATTATTAAAATCAGACCTAGCCAACGATGCGAACTTTGAGGCACGCTTTCGCCAGGAGGCCCAGGCCAGTGCGAGGATGGCCCACCCAACGATTGTTCGCGTGTATGACGCGGGCGAAGAAGAGGCTACGGATTCAAACGGCCAGATTGTGAAAACCCCATTCATCATCATGGAGCTTGTCCGCGGAAAACTCTTGAGAGAAGTCGTGGCCGAAAAGACTCTCGATATTGACAAAGCCGTCAAATACATTTCTGGCATCTTGACCGCGCTTGAAGTTTCCCACCATGCAGGCGTGGTCCACCGAGACATAAAGCCTGCAAACGTAATGCTTGGCGAGGGTGACTCGATCAAGGTGATGGACTTTGGAATCGCAAGGGCAGTCAGCGACAACTCTGCTACCCAGGCAGCAACCGCGGGTATTGTCGGCACCGCGCAGTACTTTTCCCCAGAGCAAGCACGGGGAGATGCGGTCGACTCAAGAACCGACCTATATTCGACCGGTGTAATTCTTTACGAACTGCTGGCTGGCAGACCGCCGTTTCAGGGCGAAAGTGCGGTTTCTGTGGCCTACCAGCACGTCTCAGAACATGCCGATGCCCCCTCTGTCTATAACTCTGCTGTGAGTGCAGAGCTTGATGCAGTTGTTCTTCGAGCGATGACGAAGGATCCTAACGAGCGCTACCAAACAGCAGAAGAATTCCGCGAGCACTTGAATGCTGCCCACACTGGAACAGCGATCACTAAAAAGCAGCCTGCTCCAGCTGGAGAAATTAAGCCGGTAACCTTCGACGCCACGGAAGTAATTACAAAAGTCAGCAGTAACGAGCTCCCAACTTCTCTGATTGATGGTTTTGAAACCGCGCCAAGCACACAGATAACCACAACCAACAGCAAGGTTGGCGCTGGTGTGCTTTGGGGGCTTGGCACCGGTGTGGTGGTAATACTCGTTGGCCTATTGTTCTGGGTCATGAACATCGGCGGCCAAACACCTGGCACAGCCCCAACCAGCGGCGTGACGGTGGCAAGCGTTGAAGGGTCACTCTACGATGACGCACTCAACACTTTGAGCTCTCAAGAGCTAGTGGTACTTCGGGTTTACGAAAAGAGCGAAACCGTCCCCGAGGGAGTCGTCATTCGCCAGGTTCCCGAGGCAGGTACGCAGGTTCTGTCCAGCACAGCTGTCACACTTTATGTTTCAAGTGGTGCGACCGAGGTGACAGTTCCGAATCTTGTCGGAGCCAGTGAAGCAGATGCTGTTGCGCTAATTGAAGCCCAGGGGCTGACTGTTGGTTCAATTACCGTTGTTGGCTCGCCAGTTGTGGCCCAAGGAGTCGTAATAGCCTCTGACCCGGTCACCAACTCTAGAATTCCCCTCGGCACGATTGTGAACATAATCCTGTCGGATGGCACGGTTCAGGTTCCAGATGTTCGAAACCTTGAGGTTCTAGAAGCTAGAAGCATCCTGACCAATCCATCGATTGGCTACACAGTGTCGGTTGAAATTCTCGATTCGGCAACCTGCTCTGGAACACCTGGAACTATCGTGTTTGAGCAGTCGGTACTGCCGGGTGAAGCCCCACAGTTACAAAACATAATCTTGTTTGTTGAGTGTGTTGGTGGAGAGGTTGCACCATCGCCAACACCGACCCCTGTTCCAAGCCCAACAGAAACTGTTACCGGCTAGTTCTTTTCAATCCTTGGGCTCAAGTGCTTTGCCTTTTCCTTGGCGTCTTTGACTCCTAAGGTGTCGAGCCAATTAGCAAGCATCTGATACCCACCCTCAGTCATCACTGACTCGGGGTGAAACTGGACTCCATAAATAGGCTTGGTCCTGTGCTCTAGACCCATAATCACACCGCTGGAGGTCTGGCCCGTAACAATCAAATCATCTGGAACCGTTTCTGGAACGACGGCGAGCGAGTGATACCTGGTAGCCAAAAAGCCCTGCGGCAGGCCTTCAAGAATGAGGCTTTCTTGATGATTCACCTGTGAGGTTTTTCCGTGCATCAGTTCGGGCGCGCTCTGGACTCTCGCACCCATCGCCTCGGCGATTGCCTGGTGGCCAAGACACACACCAAAAACCGGGTAGTCGGTTTCAAGCGCGAATTTTACCGTTGGGATAGAAAGCCCTGCGCTAGCCGGAGTTCCGGGGCCTGGGGAGATCAGAACAGCGTCGTACTTTGACAGTAACGCTGGCAATTCAGATTCTTCGATTGCATCGTTCCGAATTACGTCAGTTAACGCCCCAAGCTGCTGGAGGTAGCCGTTTAGCGTGTAGACAAAGCTGTCGTAGTTATCTAAAACGAGGATTTTGACCATGGTGTGGATAGTTTATTCGGAATAGCGCATCTTTAGGTTCAGGCATTAAGCTACTTGGCATGGCTGAATCTCGATCACGCAAGAATAATGACTCAAAACCACTAAAACCAAAGGTGGTTCAAGAGGAACAAGACAATCCGACCTGGTACAAGGTCACGATGTTTGGCTTCATGCTCTTCGGGCTGGCCTGGATTCTCGCTTTTTACATCTCATCCGCGAGGTTCCCACTGGGAAGCGCAACACCGATTGACCTTTCCAACTGGAACATTCTGATTGGTTTTGGAATTGCCATGATCGGCTTCGGCATGACAACTAGGTGGAAATAACTACATCCAGGTAGAGATCTTCAACATGGTTAGTCCGTAAAGGACTCCCCAAACCAAAAACACCCCAAAAATTTGTTGCACGCGTTTCTCGCGTGCTCTGGTTTGTGAGTAGATGCCCGCGATTGCCAGGCCTGTCACAAGGCCGCCAAGGTGCCCCTCCCAGGAAATTCCAGAAACAAATAGTCCAAGCCCAAAGTTGATCGCGATCAAAGTGAAGATCTGAGTGGCATTGCCACCGGTAGTTCTAACCACAATGAAGTAAGCCCCCATTAGACCGAACAGCGCTCCAGAAGCACCAACCACTGGGACCTGAGGATCTGACAGCCACATAACAGCAACCGACCCTCCAACAATCGAAGTCAGATACATCACCAGGAACCGAATCGGACCAAGCAGTGGCTCGAGAATTCGCCCGAAGATCCAGATCGCGTAAGAGTTCAACAGGATATGCAGCGGTCCAGACCAGTCATGGACAAAGCCAGAGGTAAGCATGCGCCACGGCTCCCATGGCGCAAATAGAGGCGCGAAGAAGAAGCTGTTTGTGAACAGGTAGCCAAGCGGGCTAATTTGCCCCAACCAAATAAGCACGTTAAGGGCCAACAGGCCCGAGGTTACTGGGGCCTGTTGGAACCTAGATAGTTTTAGTTTGGCCACTTAGGCCTTTTCGATTGTGATGCTCTCAATGATGATGTCGTCAACTGGCTTGTCGTTTGCACCGGTTGCAGCAGCACCGATCTGGTCCACAACCTTGCGGCTAACCTCGTCCACCACAGCACCGAAGATGGTGTGGCGGCCCTGCAACCAGGTGGTTGGAGCGGTTGTGATGAAGAACTGTGAGCCGTTAGTTCCAGGACCAGCGTTGGCCATTGCAAGCATGTAGGACTCGGTGAAGTTAAGTTCTGGGTGAATCTCGTCACCGAACTGGTAGCCAGGGCCACCCATTCCGGTTCCGGTTGGGTCTCCACCCTGAATCATGAAGTCAGGAATAATGCGGTGGAAAATCACACCGTTGTATAGCGGGGTGTTTGTCTGGGTCGCGTTTGTCTTTGGGTCACGCCATTCGATGGCACCGGTTGCCAGTCCTTCGAAGTTTTCGACAGTCTTGGGTGCGTGCAGACCGTAAAGGTCTACCTTGATTGCGCCGTGGTTGGTGTGCAGGGTTGCTATTGATGTTGGATTCGTCATTTGACTATTGTGTCACGAATCGAGTGCTTGATATTTGCTGAACAGTTGTTTAGTATTTGAACATGCGTTCAGCCGAGACGACAAGAGAGCAACTACTCAAGCTTGCCGTTGAGATGTTCGCCGAAAAAGGCTTTGCGGACACCTCATTGAGGGCGATCGCCAAACGAGCCGAGGTGTCTCCTGCGCTATTGATCCATCACTTTGGGACCAAGGATGCGCTTGTGAAGGAGGCAATCTCAATAACCCTGGGTTCTTGGGTTGCTGGCGAGAAGGCAGCGATGCTCGATGACCAATCAAATCAACTTCAAAACTGGCAGAACATTATGGAAAAGGGAGCCACGCCACTCAACTTCTTTAGGCAAGTGCTACTTGCTGGAGGCGAATATTCCCAGCGACTTTTTGACGCGGCTGTGAGCGAGTCAGAGGTCTTGCTCGATCAAATGCAGTCAGTGGGACGGCTTAGAGACATCAGCGACAAACAAACCACGGCCCTAATAATGACGATCAGTGGCCTGGGGTCAGTGCTGTTGATGAGCCAAATCGAAAAATCAATGGGGGGGCCAATCAGCTCAGATCATGTTGCCACGAGGCTGATGAACTCCAATAACGAAATGTTGCGGGACGGAATCTTCAAACCGACCAGCAGAACCAATGAGAAAGCAGGTAAATGATGGCTGCAATTGCCATTTCTGGCCTGGTCAAGACCTACGGCAAGCAAAATGCCGTTGACAACTTGACGGCCAACATAACAAAAGGGCGAATCACGGGCTTTCTAGGCCCTAACGGCGCTGGAAAATCGACGACACTTCGTTGTCTTGTGGGGCTATCCGCCCCGACGAGCGGGACGGCTCTTATCTATGACAAGCCCTATCGCGACTTAGATAACCCGCTTAGCAAAGTTGGAACAGTCCTTGATAGCCGAGGCTTCCACTCAGCCCTCACTGGCAAACAAAACCTCAGGGTCGTTGCCGCGGCGGCCGGGATACCGGACTCGAGGGTTGATGAAGTATTGGAAATGGTCGAGCTAAAGGACGCTGCCGGCAAGCGGATGAAGATCTATTCGCTGGGAATGAAGCAACGTTTAGCACTCGCTGGAGCCATTCTCGGTGACCCAGAGATTCTCATTCTCGATGAGCCTGCCAACGGCCTAGACCCTGCGGGAATTGCCTGGCTGAGAAAGTTTCTCAGGCGGCTTGCGGAGGGTGGTCGGACAATCCTGGTTTCCTCGCATCAGCTCGCTGAGATGCAAAACACGGTTGACGACGTGATCATCATCAATAAGGGCAAGCTCATTGCCTCGGGATCGATGAAGGAAGTAATTGGAGACGGCAGCTTAGAAGACGCCTTCTTGGCGCTAACCGGAGGTGAGCTGTAATGGGAGCACTACTGAAATCTGAATGGCGGAAGCTGATCTATGCCCGAGCACACTGGGGTCTGCTAATCGGAGCAATCTTGGTGGCTGGCCTAGGTACTGCGGTCAGTCCAGTAATCCTGGACAACCCCGATTCGGGCTTTGGGCTGGGACTTGAACAGACCCAGTCTGTTGATGCGGTGTACGCCAATGCCATCTCGGGCTACTTCTTCGCGATCATCATTGGCATCATGTTGATGTCGGGTGAGTTCCGACATGGAACCGCTGTTGCGACCTTCCTGACAGCTCCGAAGCGTGGCACGGTGCTGGCAACCAAGCTCGCTATCGCTGCCATCGGGGGCATGCTGGTGATGGTTATTGCAACCGCTGCAGGCCTGACCGCCGGTTGGATAGCTCTCTCATTCTTCCCAGATGCCGCAAGTCCGACAAACGAGGTGTTTATCAATACTTTGCTCGCGGCAGTGGTATCGGGAGCGATCCTAGGGATCGTAGGTGTGGCGCTGGGAACCTTGGTCAGAAACCAGATGCTCGCGATCACAGGAGCCCTCATCTACCTCTTCGTAATTGATCCGATCCTGTTGGCTCTGGCCCCTGACGCTGGGAAGTACCTGCCAGTTGGTCTAATTACGGCCATGTTGGCACTGGACATCGACGCTCCAGAGTTCGGGATAGATACCTCCGCCTACCTCCCACCACTAACGGCAACGCTAGTGCTGCTTGGTTACGGCGCGGTTTTTGCAACACTTGCAATCGCCACAAGCCTCAGGCGGGACATCGAATAAAAACAAGCAAAGAGGCGGGCTGGGGAAACCTAGCCCGCTTTCTTTACAGCCCCTTGGGCTTTAGGTACTTCTGGGCCAAGGCGCTCAAGAAATCAAACACCAGGGCCAAGATTGCAACCATTACAGCCCCAATCAGAATTGCTGGGCCCCTGTCTAGCTTTAGGCCGGAGTTAATTGTTTCTCCAAGCCCGCCTCCACCAACTAAGAATGCCAGTGCGGAGAAGCCAACGTTAATTACCACCGCGGTTCTGATGCCAGCGAGGATTACCTCCACAGCAAGCGGAAGTTCGATCTTGAGCAAGATTTGTCTCGCTGTAAGGCCCATTCCGCGCGCTGCATCAATGACTGACTTATCAACTTGCTCTAGGCCAACTATCGTGTTTCGAAGCACCGGTAGCAATGAAAACGCTGCCAGGGCGAGGATTACAGTTACGATTCCTGACCCCATAAAGGAGAAGAAAATAACAATCAACCCATAGGCAGGCAGAGCCTGCCCTAAGCCGAGGGTATTAACTAAAAGGCTCTTCAGCCTTGGATAGCCCTTTCGCGTTACCAAGATGCCGACTGGAACTGAAATCAAAATCACCAACAGAGACGAAGTTAACCCCAAAATCAGAGTCTCACCGAGCTGCCTTTGGATCTTTTCTGGCGACAAAATGGCGATAGTGATTTTGTCGAGGTCCGAATACACCCAGACTGCAATACCCAGAATCGCCAAGGCAACAGCAAAGATGGGAGAGATAATCAGATCTAGCCGCTCACTCAGCGGCGATCGAGTCTTGGTGTTTATGTTGGCCGTTGTCAACGCTAGCTCCTAGCCGTCACTCATGATCAGCTTGGCAAGACTCTCGATTGTTGTGCACCCAAGGTACTTGCCCTTTCGGTCTGTTACACAGGCCATTCCTACAGAGGACTGCAACATCACAGTCAAAGCATCTTGAAGGGTGTCCTCTGGCTGCAAATCGACGGTCACCGGACGGCCAGATTTTTCAATCGGCTGAGTCGTGCGGTTTAGAGCTCGCTCGTCGATCCACCTGAGTGGCTTACCGTTGGCATCGAGCAAGAGTGCCACCTGGTCTACCGATTCCTGAAGTGTTTTCAGGGCGTCTTCACGCATCACCGGAGAGGTAAGCGTAGGCACCTGGTGCAACTCGATGTCGCTTACCTTTTTCAAGGTAAGCCCCTTCAGAATTGCGCCAGAGCCCAGGAAGCTTTCCACGAACTCATCCGCAGGATGAGACAAAATTGCCTCTGGCGTATCCAGTTGAGCAATTTCGGAACCCTCGCGCAAAATAGCGATTCGGTTTCCCATTTTTATTGCCTCATCGATGTCGTGAGTAACGAAGACGATGGTCTTTTTTAGCTCCTGCTGAAGTCTCAAGAACTCGTTTTGAAGTCGGTCACGAGTAATGGGGTCAATCGCGCCAAACGGCTCATCCATCAACAGCACATCAGGATCTGCAGCAAGGGCTCTCGCTACACCGATTCGTTGTGCCTGGCCTCCGGAAAGCTCCTTAGGGTAACGATCACGGTAAATTTCTGGATCCATGGAAACGAGTTCTAGCAGTTCATCTACGCGGGCCGCGATTTTGTCTTTCTTCCAGCCGAGCAACATTGGCACCGTGGCGATGTTCTCTGCGATCGTGCGGTGAGGGAAAAGCCCCACCTGCTGAATAACGTAACCAATCTTTCTTCGTAGCTCGGATGGGTTCGCATCCGTGACATCTTCGCCATCAATGAACATGCGCCCGGAAGTAGGTTCTATAAGGCGGTTTATCAGCCTGAGGGTTGTGCTCTTTCCACAGCCGGATGGCCCGACCAAAACAAGCACCTCGCCGCGCATGACCTCTAGAGTCAGGTTCCGCACTGCTGGCTCAGAACCGGCTCCGTAGGACTTGCTGACGTTTTCTAGTCGTATCAGTACATTGCTCATCGAATACCCTTCGAGATAGTGGCCGCTCGTAGGGCCTGGAGAATTAAGTCAATTGCTAGAGCAAGGACTAGACACAGCAGTGTGCCCAGCCAGATTGACTCCAGTGAATTTGGAAGTGGCAGTCTAGCCAAACCGCTCTTTATGAAATCACCCAGTCCGCCACCTGCAACCAGAGTGGCGATTGATGCGATTCCAACGGTCAGCATCGAGGAGACTCTTACTCCAGCCAAAATTACGGGCCAAGCAAGGGGCAATTCCACCTTGATAAGGACCTGAAGGGGCGATAAGCCCATGCCCTTTGCCGCGTCTAATACGCCAGGGTCAATTCCATCAAGACCCGTGATGGTGTTGCGCAAGATTGGCAACAGAGAATATAAAAACAGGGCGATGAAAGAAGGTGCGAAGCCGAGTCCGACAAGCGGAATGAAAATTACAAACAGTGCTAACGATGGGATAGTCAAAAAGACCGAAGCAATCGCTAACGCTAATTCCTTCGCCAGAAGATTACGCCTGGTTACGACACCGGTGACGATGGCAAATAAGCCAGCCGTCACCAGCACCGTAATCACGTACCAAGCATGTTGGACTAGACCTTCTGCTACCTGCTCTTGACGAGACAGCGCAAATTCAATGAGCCTTAGTAGAAAGTCCACAGGGTGCTTTAGTCGATTAGACCTTCAGCAACCAAGTACTCCTTGGCCACAACGCCTGCATCTTGACCTTCAGCCGAAACAAAGCCGTTTAGCTCTGCCATGCGAACGTTGGTCAACGGAGCGAGGATTGCATTGATGATTGCATCAAAAGCCTCTGGTGCTTCGTTGTACTTGTCCTGGCCCATAGTTCCGGAAACGTTGTAAAGAATGTTCACGCCTGGATCTTCAACCAGTGTCAAACCAAGTGCTGGGATTCGTCCATCAGTTGTGTAGACCTCACCGAAGTCACAGTTGTCGTTTGCGGTCTCGGTGTAGATGATGCCAGTGTCAAGAATCAACTGCTGGCTGTCAGGCAAAGTGATTCCCGAGTGGTTCTCAGTCAAGATCAGTCCGTCTGGACGGGATGGGAACTCAGACTCCATGCAGACGATTGCGTCCGGGTTGGCCTGTGTGTACTCCATCATGGAAGTCAGAGTGAATGCTCCGCCGTTTGCCTCTGTTGCTGCCGGGCTTGAAGCGAAACCGTAGGTGTTGTTAAACGGTGAACGACCAATCCAAACAATGCCGTTCTCAGCAAGGTCTAGCTCTCTAACTCCAGGAGTCAGTACCTCTGGGTCGAAGCTTGGGTCATCCTGTCCTAGGTGGACAGCCCAACCAGTTCCGTTGTACTCCATGTAAATGTCAATGTCGCCGGACTCGAGTGCCGCGCGAGCAACACTGGTTCCGCCCAGGTCAACCTTGTTGTCAACCGTTGCGCCAGCTTCTTCAAAAGCAGCGACCAGTATTTCACCGAGAATTAGTTGCTCGTCAAAGTCTTTCGAACCAACGGCAATTTCAATACCGGATAGGTCGTATGCACCAATTACTGAGGTCTCTACGGCGTCAGTTCCAGTTGCTGCTGATGTCTCTGTTTCTGGCTCTGTTTCTGCTGCCGCGCATCCTGCGAGCACTAGACCTGAAATGGCACCGATGGCCAGTAGTGAGAATGTTTTTCTCATCTTCATATTTATATCTCCTTGTGGTTTCTCCTACAGGGTAGGCGCGACGCAGAGCCTAAGTCGAATGAAGTTGTGCATATGTCAACTAATTGGTAAATTCAATGGATGCGCATTCATACCTCAGGCCTAGCTCGTGACCTAGAAGTAATCGAGGTGCTTTCCTATGCCGAATCTTTTGCCAACGGGGGCCTCGGTGTGAACCGAGTAGCAGAGCTCACTAACCGAGACAAAGGCCAAATTTCGAGGGTTCTAAAGACCTTAGAGGTCTCTGGATTGGTGGATCGCGATGAAAGAACCAGGCGCTATTCACTTGGCCACCATTTCTATTCGCTTTCGATGCGCACCCGTGAGGCTCACCTAGCCATGCAGTCTGAGTCACAATTAGCTCAGTTGGTTGCCCAGGCCCAGGAAACTGCACATTTGAGCGTCCTAAGGGGCGGCCGGGTGCTGACGATCAGAACTGTTGTTGCGGCCGATGCAATTAGACGCTCGGGTTGGGATGGTGTGCTTTCTAACGCTGGCGTCACAGCCTCCGGGCGGGCAATGCTCGCGGGCCTCACTGACAGTGAGATTGAGCTTTGGTGGCGAGAACATGCTTTAGATGCACCATTGCCCTTGGTTGATGATGACCTTCCGAATCCAACCGAGCCGATTAATCCCAAGACTTCAAAGCCAAGATTGCCCGCCAAGAGCCTCAAGCAGTTCATGCGAATGTTGCAAGACATCAGAGACTGGGGATATGCCGTAAGCGATGAGTTTCAAGCCGGGATCGTTGACTTCGCCGCTCCTGTGAGGGATTCCTCAAACCTTGTCGTGGCAGCAATCTCGGTTGGCACCACCAGAGAACGCATCGGCGACCAGACCGATCAGCTCGGTCAAATGGTCTCGGCTGCTGCAATCAGGCTTTCTCTGGAATTGGGTGCTCCGATTATTGGCCCGGCTTAGTAAAGTTTATTAAATGAGCAATGTTGCTATCGTCACTGGAGCTGGGTCTGGTTTTGGCCTTGGGCTCACAAAGAAACTCCTGGCTGCCAAATGGATTGTCTACGGAGCTGACATTTCCCCCGACGGCCTTGAAACCCTAAAGGCGCTAGGCGCTAATCCTCTAAAACTAGACGTCACAAGCGACAAAGACGTCAAGGCTGGGGTTTCGAAAGTAATCAAAGAGCAGGGCCGGATAGATCTCTTGGTAGCAAACGCCGGATACGGTTCATTTACCGCTGTCGAAGAAACCACCAGCGAACAGGTTCGAGCAATTTTTGACGTCAACGTCTTTGGTGTTGAGAGGTGCGTAAAGGCAGTCCTACCTCAAATGAGGCTGCAGAAATCAGGAAGGATCGTGTCAACAACCTCTGTTGTGGCACATGTTTCGCTGGTTGGGTTGGGCTGGTATTCCGCAACGAAGCACGCTGTAAAAGCCATGTCTAATGCGCTTCGCCAAGAAGTGAAGCACCTCGGGATTCAAGTTGTCACGGTTGAACCCGGAACTTCAAAAACAGCCTTCGGTGCAGCTGCCTTTGACAAGCTGGGCAAATCACGAGCTATTGGCGACTATGACGGCGTGATGCGAGGGCTGAACAAATGGTTGGGTGGCCTGTATCGAATCTCTCCCGGCCCAGAAAAGATAATCAAGAAGCTGTACCGGGCAGGAACTACAAGCCGCCCAAGAGCTCACTATCCGGGGAGTTGGGATGTCAGGGCGCTAAAAATGGTGTTCTATGCGATCCCAGCAAAGACCTTGGACAGATTGGTTCTATGGCTCGCAAAACGCTGACCGAGATTGGCCCAAAGGTTGTCATTGGTGCCTTTCTACTTTCTGGCATCTTGCACCTAATTGCGCCGGAGGTATTTTTACCGCTGATGCCGGATTTCTTGCCTTTTCCAAAAGAACTTGTTTACCTCTCCGGTGTTGCCGAAATAGTTGCGGCAATTGGGCTAATTGCAAAACTACGCTGGGCACCAATTTTCACGGCGCTTGTTTTGCTGGCGGTCTGGCCCGCCAACTGGTGGGCTGCGATCGAGGCAACCAGTCAAGGCGACACAATCACGGCAATTATCAGCTGGCTGCGTTTACCTCTGCAGTTGCCCTTGATTTACTGGGCAATCAAGGCTCCGGTCAGGCTCAAGCCAGTAAGTTTGTAACATGTTTCTACCCGAGCCGATAATCATCGATCCAATGTCCGTACCCGCCTTGAATTGGGGGATCATTGGGCCCGGTGGGATTGCAGAGGTTTTTGTCGAGGCAACCCAGAAGCACACCGCTCAAAGATTCATCGGTGTCGCCTCGAGGACACCTGGCAGAGCCGAAGAATTCGCAAGTATGTTCAACATTCCAAAGGCTCACGCCTCATACGAAGACCTAGTCGCGGACGAAGAGATAGACGCTATCTACATAGCAAGCCACATGTCTGACCACTTCAAGCACGCAATGCTTGCTATCAACGCTGGCAAGAGCATCTTGGTTGAAAAACCAATTACCTACCTGCCAGAAGAAGCCGAAAAGATCTTTGCAGCGGCAAAAGCAGCCGGTGTGCTGGCCATGGAGGCAATGTGGACCAGGTATCTACCGCAATCAACGATCTTGAGGCAGCTCCTCGAGTCAGGAGAGCTCGGTGAACCAGAGCTCCTAACAGCGAGTTTCTGTGCCGACAACAGAAGTGTTGAGAGACTTTGGAAGCCAGGTGGTGGTGGAATCGTGTTTGACATGGGCATCTACCCGATAGCTATTGCCCAGCAAATACTTGGAGACCCTTCATCGATCTCCGCTTCAGGGGTTGTTCGCCCAGACGGCATGGATGAAGAAAGTTATGTAAACCTGAAGTACTCCTCGGGTGCCAGGGCAAGCCTGATAATGTCCGGTGTTGCCACCCTTCCCATGCTCGCGAGCTGTTCTTTCGAGAACGCAGTTATTAGCTTTGGAGAACCCTTCTTTGTTCCATCAAGCATTTCTCTAAAGACCAAGGACTTTTACCCTGAATCAACAACTTGGGTTGACGAAACCGGTATTGCCGGTCACGAGGGTTTGAGCTATCAGGCGACCTGGTTTGCCAAGTACTTATCCGAGGGCAAAATAGAATCTGATGTCCACACCCATGCCGAAACTGTTTCCAACATCAGAACTGCTTTTGAGATCACAGCGCAGATTGGGGCAAAGCCCTTTTAGTGGTGATATCGGAGCTGAATGACGACAACCTCTTGTTGATTGACCAAGTAAACCATTCGATGCTCAAGATTCACTCTCCTTGACCAAGCATCCAGATCGCTGAACCTAAGTGGCTTCGGGTTCCCCAGTCCACTCTTTGGAGTGCGCAGTGTGTCGGCAATTAGTTTGTTTATGCGCAGCAGCATTTTTGGGTCATGTTTTTGCCACCAGAGGTAATCGGACCAACCGGTTGACGTGAACGAAAGAGTCAAGGCTTAGCTAACTTATTCAGCTCCTCAAGCCAGACCTCAGTAACCTCGCCGGAACCAGCCTCCTCGAGTCCTTGAAGCAGGCGAGCAGCGTTCTTTCTTGAGGCAAATATGTGATGTAACTCGCGAAGACTTGCCAGCTCCGCAGTGTTCACCAGCTCAACATCACCGTCTTTGGAGCTGATGGTTAGGCTTCCAGTCTCATCAGCCAAGACCTGCTTGACTTGGTTGTAGAGGTCCTGACGGAATGCGGTCAGTGAGATTGCCATCCATTTTCCTTACGTACGCTAATACGTACGTCTATTACAAGGTGAAAGGCAAGAACGGTTGGAGTTTGATCTCTAGTCTCTGACCCCAATAATCATTGGGGTGTGGAAAGTTGAACCAAATGCCTTTTCAGAAGCCCCGCTTCTGTCAAGGTAAGGCGTGATTCCACCTAGGTGGAATGGCCATCCGGCCCCCATAATCATGCAAAGGTCGATGTCTTCGGGTAGGTGAACCACCTTTTCGTCAAGCATTAGCTTGATTTCCTTGGCAAGACCGACATTCACTGCCTCAAAGATTTCCTCGGCAGACCTGCCGCCGTTTGAGCTGTTTCCAACAATATCGATTGCCTTCTTGTCATAGCCCTTGATCTTGCCCTTACCGTCACGCTCCAGGAGCTTTCCGTATTCGGCGAGCTTGTGAAGATTCTCGCTGGCATAAAAACGATCTTGATTGAACGCGTGCATGGAATCAAGCACGTGGGCGCCGACCTTCAAGCCAACAAGCTCAAGCAAGTCGAACGGGTTCATTGGCAGACCAAGTGGGGCAATCGCATCTGCAACCTTTTCGAAGCTTGCACCCTCATCGACTGCGCGCATTGCCTCTCCCAGCAAGAACCCAAGGAGCCTGTTCACAACGAATCCAGCTGAATCTGAAGTGATAACGGCAGTCTTCCTGAGTGACCTAGCAACCTTCATAGCGGTAGCTACCGACTCGTCGTTTGACTTATCTGCTCTTACAACTTCAAGTAGCGGCATCACGGCAACAGGGTTGAAGAAATGGAAGCCAACCAAACGCTCGGGCTTCGAAAGAGCTTTTCCAATCTCATCGACAGAAAGAGACGAGGTGTTGGTTGCAAGAATGCAATCTTCCCTGACCACCTTCTCGATGGCCGCAAAGACTTCTTGTTTGATCTTTAGCTCTTCAAAAACTGCCTCAATGACCCAGTCGCAATCTGCAAATGCAGCGTATTCAAGTGAACCAGACAGGTTGCCCACGTAGCGATTACGGTCATCGCTCGAGAGCCTGCCCTTGGCAACCAATTTGTCTAGTTCTTCGGTGATGTAGGTAATTCCCTTGTCAATGCGCTCCTGAGAGATATCGGTAATTACTACCGGAACTTCAAGCCTTCTCAGAAACAGCAGAGCAAACTGTGAAGCCATCAAACCAGCACCAACAACTCCCACCTTGGTTACAGGCTTGGCAAGTTTTGAATCCGGAGCACCCTGTGGCTTCTTGGCGTGCTTTTGCACAAGATTGAAAGCATAGATTGACGCCCTGAACTGGTCTCCCGCGCTCAAATCTTCAATCGCTTGATCTTCTCGCTCAAAAGCTGCCTGCTTTGTCCCACTCTTGGCCGCCCCCAGCAGGTCAAGCACTCGATACGGTGCAAGTGGAACCTTGCCAAGCTTTTCCTCAACCATTGACCTTGCTATCGAAACAGCTGGTCCCCAGATTGTGGCCTTTTCCACTGCGCCAGGCTGGTTCTTGCGTTTGATTTTCTTCCCGCCAAGAACCTGGTCTGCCCAGTCGATGGACTGCTCCAAAAACCTAGAAGAATCAAAAATCGCGTCGGCAATTCCTAGGTCGAAAGCCTCGTCTGGCTTCAGCATGCGGTTTTGCTTCAGTGGATTTTCAAGCATTACCTTGAGGGCATTACGAATACCTATCAGGTTTGGCAAGAGGTATGCCCCGCCCCAACCGGGAATCAATCCCAAGAAAATTTCTGGAAGAGCAATCGCTGGAGCTGCTCTGTTAACGGTTCGGTAGTCAGCATTCAGTGCAACCTCAAGACCGCCACCCAATGCGAGTCCGTTTATGAAAACAAAGCTCGGCACACCAAGGTCAGACAACTTATCCAGCGCCCAGTGGCCCATTTCGCCAATCAGGCGACCAGAATGCCTGTCCTGCAATCCCTGAACCTTGGTTAGGTCAACACCGGCAGCTAGGTAGTAAGGCTTACCGGTAACGGCAACGCCGTGAATTTCTTTGTCCTTGGCACGTTGTTTAAGTTCATCGAGTTTTCCTGCGAACTCAAGCAGAGTGTGGGGTCCTAGGGTGTTTGGCCTGGTGTGGTCTTGGCCGTTATCTAGAGTAATGAGCGCAAGAGTCTTGCCGGAGGCAAGCTTGATGTCTCTGACATAAGAGTGCGTGATGATTTCATCGGTGTCCTGCAGTAGTGGTTGGAAACGCTCCATTACTTGCCTCCGTAGTTGAGGTTTTCCCAAATTACGGTTCCACCCATACCAAGCCCGATACACATGGCTGTCACGCCATAACGAACCTCTGGGTGTTCTTCGAACTGCCTTGAAAGTTGGTTCATTAGCCTCACGCCGGATGACGCCAGCGGGTGACCAAAGGCGATTGCTCCGCCGTATTTATTTACTCGCTCATCATCATCGGCAATGCCAAAGTGATCCAGAAAAGACAGTACTTGAACCGCAAACGCTTCATTTAGCTCAAATAGCCCAATGTCATCAATTGTGAGTCCGGCCTTTTCAAGAGCCTTCTCTGTTGAAGGAATTGGGCCGATGCCCATGATCTCAGGCTCAACGCCTGCAAAACCAAAACTCACCATCTTCATACGCGGAGCAAGGTTGTGCTTTTTCACTGCATCGCCAGATGCCAAGAGCGCGATTGTTGCGCCATCAGTCAAAGGAGATGCGTTTCCCGCGGTCACCTTGCCGTGAGGTCTGAAGGGAGTCTTGAGGTCTTTCATGCCTTCGACGGTGCTGTCTGGGCGCAAAAGCTCATCTTGGGTTACAAGATTCCAGCCTTCAGCAGTTGCAGCCGAAACCGGTATGAGGTCTTTTTGAATCTTGCCGTCTTTATAGGCCTGAGCTGCTTTTTGTTGACTGCCAACCGCGAATGCGTCAGCGCGTTCTTTGGTCAAGTGCGGGAAGCGGTCATGAATCTTTTCAGCCGTGTTGCCCATGTTCAGGGCGTCTGGAGAAACCAGTTTCTCAGCCAAGAACCGTGGGTTTGGATCTGCATCAAAACCCATTGGGTGTCTTCCCATGTGCTCAACACCACCGGCTAACACCATGTCATAGGCGCCGATTCCAATTCCAGAGCCGGTGGTTGTTACCGCAGTCATAGCTCCGGCACACATTCTGTCGATCGCAAAACCTGGAACACTCTGCGGCAGGCCAGCAAGGATGCCCGCAGTTCTTCCGATTGTTAGGCCCTGGTCACCTTGCTGCGTGGTAGCAGCAATTGCCACGTCATCGATGGCGGTTAGGTCAAGATCTGGGTGGCGCTCTAAAAGGCCGATCATGGCCTTTACGACTAGGTCATCTGCCCTGGTGTTCCAGTAGACACCCTTCTCACCGGCTTTGCCAAATGGTGTTCTGACGCCGTCTACAAAGTAGACATCTTGCGGCTTCATCATTTCCTAACTAGCTGCGTTTTGGATGCTTGACGCTGCTTTTCATCGGAGGCAAGGTTTGTCCTTACTAGGCCAGGGGTGAGCAGGAAGGAGTCAACCAGGCTCTCAACGTGGGGTCTCAACCTTGGCAGCAACCGACCGTCAATGTATTCGGTGATTGCCTCAGCCCTTGAGGAGGAAAGCCTGCCATTGATGAGGTACCAAGAAAGATTTTCCTCAAGAATGCCAAAACCATAAAGGTCTCGAAGCCAGGTGAGGATCTGCCTCGAGTCGTCATCCTTGATTGTTTTCAGCGCCGAGGTGAAGGCCTCCCACAGGATCAGCTCACCGTGAGCCCTTGCGGCCAAAATGAGGTCATTCTGATGTCTGTTGAAAAGCTCGGCTTGCTTCGCAGGGTCTTTAGGACCTGAAGTTTTCAGGTTGTTTGCCAGCTTTGCAACCATGGTGTGAACGCGATCGGTTAGGAGCTGCTGCTGGTGCTCCTCCTCTTTCACATAACCCACTGAACGGGCGGTTGAACCGAAGTCCACCATTTTTTGAGCCAGCCCTCTGAGGCCGCCTCGGTTGATTGTGGCCTCACCAACTTGCCCGGCAACATAGTTTGCTAGGGTCCCGAAATCAGGTGACTTGAAGGCCTTTGCGTAGTCGGCCAGCAGCCTTTTTGCGACAAGCTGCAGCATTACGTTGTTGTCGCCCTCGAAGGTGACATAAACATCTAGGTCAGCACGAAGACCAGTCAAGCGGTGTTCCGCCATAAAGCCCTGACCACCACATGCCTCTCGGCACTCCTGAATGGTGTCCATGGCATACCAACTGCTTAGGGCCTTTGATGCCGCGGCAACGGTTTCGAGGTCTTGCCTAGACTCATCGGTGTCATTTTCACCGGTGAAAACCGAATGAAACTGGTCTAGCAGTTCTTGGTGAGCAAAGATCTGGGCATAGGTTCTTGCAAGCAAGGGAATCAAACGCCTCTGGTGGCGGCCGTAATCCATGATGGTTTTTTCTTCCCCGTCTGATCCAACAAACTGCTTTCTCTCAAGCCCGTAGCGCACCGCAATGTCTAATGCCAGCTTCTGAGCGTTTACGACACCGCCGGTTAGCGAGACTCTTCCTTGAACCAATGCACCCAACTGAGTGAAGAACCTTCTTCCCGAAGATTCAATCACTGAACTGTAGGTGCCGTCCGGACTCACATCGGCATAGCGATTCAGCAGGTTGGTTCTAGGGATTCGGACGTTGTCAAAAAATAGTCTGCCGTTGTCGATGCCGTTTAGGCCGCCCTTCAGGCCATCGTCCTGGCTCCCAACACCGGGAAGCAACTTCCCTCTTTTTCGAATCGGGACATAAAAAGCGTGAACACCGTGTTTCTCTCCCTCGGTGTAGAGCTGAGCGAAAACAACAGCCGCGTGGCCGTGTTTGGCCGCGTTGCCGAGGTAGTCCTTATAGCTGTGACGATCCGGCGTGTGAATGACAAACTCGCCGGTTGCAGCATCGTAGGTGGCCGTTGTTCCAATTGAGGCGACATCCGACCCGTGACCGGTTTCGGTCATGGCAAAAACACCTGGGACATCAAGGTTGACAGCTCCCGGCAATAAGTCCTTATGGTGTTGCTCGGTTCCCAAGTAGAGGATTGCCGAAGCAAAAAGTCCATATTGAACCCCGTACTTAATCTGAAGCGACGGATCTGCAAACAATAGTTCTTCGAAACTGGATAGTGACCCACCCGGGTTCATTTGCCCGCCCAGTTCTTCGTGGAAGCCGTATTGGGTCGCGTTATTCTCAACCAGAGTTTTTAGCTGCTTGAGCACCAGCTCTCGGTGTTCGATGTATGGCATTCCCTCTTGCTTGAAGAGTTTGTGTTCTTCAATCACAGTTCGGGTGTGGCGACGAATTTCTGCCCATCTACCGAGAATTCGCTCTCCGGTTGCCTGGACGTCTAGTTGAATCTCTTCGTTGATATTCATAAGTTTTTCACCTCTTGAGCCTCAAGTAAATGCTAGAAAATGCATCTGGCCAAGGGGTGTCTGATTAATTCGTGACTGCACACAATAGGGTGCTAGAAACACTTTCAGTTTTTAGAGGTTATCTACAAAAATTGTTCACAGATTTATGGAGCAGTGACAAAGACTAGTTTCCCTCGAACTTGGCTGACTGCTTCGTGACAAAAGCCTCCATGCCCCTGGCAACGTCTTTTGTTTGCATCAGCGCCGCCAGACGCCGAAAAACCTGTGTCTTTTCTGCTTCCGCGTCAGTGGCCCGAGCAGATGCCAAAGTTGCTTGAACTGCAAGAGGTGCCTGGGAGGCAATCTTTTCAGCAACGGTGAGAGCGATTGCAAATTCCTCCCCGGGTTCGCAGACTTCGGTGACAAAGTTCATTTTCAAAGCCTGTTCAGCATTGAAGCTGTCGCCGGTCAAGAGATAGCGCATCGCGCCTGCGTGACCAGCTGCTTTTGGAAACCGAAGGGTTGCACCGCCAAATGGCATGATCCCACGGCTGACTTCCAGTTGAGCGAACTTGCTGTCGGTTGCTGCAATGACAATTTCACTTGCCAGGGCAAGCTCAACTCCGAGCGTGAAGCAGGTTCCCTTGGTCGCCATCACAACGGGTTTTGACACCTGCCTGGTTGACATGCCCCACGGGTCAAGTCCCCCTTCGGGGACCATTTGAAGTTTGCCGGCTGCGAGCTTCGGCCCGACATCGTTTAGATCCAGGCCGGCTGTGAAGTGGTCGCCGTGAGCAAAGACCAAGCCGACCCTGAGGTCTGGGTTTCGGTCTAGTTCACCGTAGGCGAGTGAGAGCTCATGAAGCATCTGCTCATCAGCCGCATTCATTTTGTCTGGGCGATTCAGGCCAATTAGAAAAACGTGGCCCCTGGTCTCTGTTGTGATTCTGGTCTTCATTGACATGGCTCAAATGCTAAACGCTTTTGCTGCATCTTCGCTACCTGAAATGCTCTAGGTTGTTCTTCGCTTCCTATTTGGCCAAGTGATGATTATTGAGCCAATAATCAAACCAAGAAGTGGGACGATTCCAAGCGCCCAAGCAATACTGATGCCAAAAATTGCTGCGAACCCGGTCAGGGCGTTAAAGGTCATGGATATCCAAGGACGAAGTTTTCTTTTTCTGGCCAGTACAGCCAACACAATGTTTACAACCGCCACACCTGCAAGCAAAACGTAGATGGTGGCAACCAGCGCCGCTAGATCTTCCATTTCTTCAGTCTATTTTCAAAGTGCTTAGGGTGAGCGTTTCCTCGATGAGACTTTCAACCAAATAAGCAGCACCATAAAACCAATCACTGAGCCGACCAGTCCAAAACTTGCAAGGCCTAGCGCCCAAAACGCTTCCACAAGCAGCCCCGATTCACTCACGTAATTGGGGCTCAGGTTATAAATCACCAGCAGTGCGACCGAAGCCAAGAGTGCGGCCATCAAAACCCGCAGTAAAAACACCTGTGCCTTATTCATAATACGAATCCTAGCGACAGTGTCTTGGGGCGACATCGGTGCTGAGTAGGTGTTTCTGCATCTAGGCTTTAGTCATGCTTAGTTATGAAAATTGGCAAGAACTTGCGTCCTCAAGGCGCTCCACCAGAGACTTTTTGGACACCCCGGTAGAAATCGAAGTGATTCGCAGTCTGTTGACCGACGGCCTAACCGCTCCAAGTTGGTCGAACACCAGGCCTTTTATGGTCGGAATTGTGCAGGGAGAACAACGAGATCGAATTAGCCAAAAACTCGTTAGCAAACTTCGGGATTCAGCGGAGCTGCCGAACTTGGGTTCAAACCCAGATTTCACCCATGAAATCCCCTACCCAAAGCCACTGAGTGAGCGCAGTCAGAGAGTTGGACTCGGTATTTACGGGGCCCTTGGAATCGAACGCGGTGACAGCAAAGCAAGGTTTGGATTCATGGAGCGCAACTACGAATTTTTCGGGGCTCCCACCGCACTGTTCTTTTTCACGCACCGAGGCTTGGATCAGTTTGGCACTTTAGACCTTGGGCTTTTTATGGAAAACATCATGCTTGGCGCCGAGGCTAAAGGCCTTGGCACCTGCCCGCAAGGGTTTCTTGGAAACTACCCGGATGTCGTAAAGTCTGAGTTTGAAGTTGACGAGAACTACGCACTGGTTTGTGGAATGTCTATTGGCTATGCCTCAGATCACCCAATCAATAACTGGAAGGCTGAGCGCCTGCCAATTGATGACTTATTGGTTTCACCCTCTCAGTCTTCTAAGAGCTGAGTGTCAGTTCCTCTTCAGGAACCATGGCTAGCCTCCAGTCATCGTAAGTTAGCTTTTAGACTCGAAGGATAAGAGACATGGAAGA
The DNA here is from genome assembly GCA_029241985.1 of Aquiluna sp. Lineage (GTDB taxonomy): Bacteria > Actinomycetota > Actinomycetes > Actinomycetales > Microbacteriaceae > Aquiluna. Next base: position 44,558 of record JAQWUU010000037.1, read on the forward strand.
TCTATTGCTATTTATCGGTGGCTTGCCGGTCCACCCACTTGCTGTTCATTTTGCGGTAGTGCTTTTCCCGCTGGCCGCGCTTTTGCTGGCCCTGGTTGTTAGCTGGCCGAGATTGCGAAATCAGTTCCTCGGGATGTCGGTCATATTTCTTGCTCTAACGGTTCCGCTGGTGTTTATTGCCCAGCAGTCAGGTGAAGCTCTCGGAGACTACTCATACGAACCTGATCCACACTCAACATTTGGTGATCTGATGACACCGGTGGCGTTGGCCACCGCAGGCGTTGCGGTCTTGTTTTGGATCGCACATAAGGTTTCCTGGCCAAAGCTAATTCTGAAGGCACTGGGGTTTTTGGTCGTGAGCGCCGCAGTTGGAGCCACGGCAATGACATTCGTGGTGGGCCACTCTGGTGCAGAGGCTGTCTGGGGATGACGACCATTCGGCTATTGGTTTCCGATGTCAAGCGAGGCGATTAAAGCCTAAAAATTAGTCGCGCTTCTTTTGAGCGGACCATAACCATGCGGCTAAGCCTGCTAGACACAGCAGCGCTGCAGCCCCAGCAACTAAATAAGTGTTCTCCGCGTAAAGATCAAAGCTCGAAACCACCATGAGAAATAGGGCGGTGTATCCCAAGAGAATCCACTTTTTGTTCACACCTTGATTCTAGGTGTCAAAAAATATTTGTGTGTTCGTAACCAAGAAAAGAAGTGTCTCATCGTGTCTAGGAGGTTTAACTTGCGGAGACCAGAGCGGTATGCATTCCGCTAAACCAATCACTGTGAGCCCATATTTTTGGAGATCGGACTATTTTTTTGGGTTCTATCCCCTAGCTCGCAAAGGGTAACGCTTACCGTTGAGCAAGCGTGAAAGTGGGGTATGCCTTACTAAAAGTTTGTAGCTCACCACACCAAAAACGGCGGTGAACAGACTGGTTAAAAATACGACCGGCAGGGCCGAGAGTCCGGACCTGCTTAGTGCGACCAAACAGACAAATACCACCGGCAAATGAATCAGATAAATCCAATAGCTCGCTTCAGAAACAAACTTCATGACGCGGTTTTGGTTATTTCCAACCCTCAAAAATAGACCAATCACCCCATATGCCCCGAGGACAACCGCACTGGAATAAACCCAGCCAGTGCCCGCTAATTCAAGGTCCTGAACCAGAAAAAAGTAGCTAAAGGTTGCTAGCAAGGCCGCAATTAGCCAAAAAGATCCTTTTTTCAACTGCCCAAGCCATAGCTCCTGTTGAAGATAGGCAACTGCCCCCGACAAGTAAATTAGGAAGTAAATGGTTAGCAGACCTGGTTCGGGTATGAGCTTTGTGCTGGTTGCGAGAGTGCCCTCCCTGTCCAGAACTCCCGGGATCAAAGGAAGAACGATTACCAAAATCCCCATGTACCAGCCTGGTCGTATTCGCCTGACTAGAGCCTTTTTGAAAAGCGGCCATGCAAGAAAAAGAACCAGGCTAAAGAGAAAGAGAAAGTGCAGAAACCAAAGGTGCTGAAAGTCAACAGGAAAGAACCGGAAATACTCTGTTCCTTTGATCCAAGAGCCTTGGCTTGCCCCGATGTTGGCGACACTAAGAGGAGGCCAGAAAATTACAAGTGGTAACAGAATCCTCCAAGTGCGATTTTTCAAGAACCGATTTCGGCCCCGGGTGTCCAGCAGGTAAGCGGCGAGAAACCCGGCGATTACAAAGAAGGCGGGCATCCTGAATACGTGCAGGAACTGGTATACGTAAACCACGAACAAAAACTCTGCGGTACCGCTTGGCGGCTGATAGAGGTAAACAAAGACAAAGGAGTGATAAACGATTCCGGATAGAAGCAGCACTGCTTTTGCATTATCCAGAGCCGCAATTCGATTCATAGGCCCACGCTAGCAGCTAATTACAAGCAGTCCAGCTAGGTACACCCTCAGTGGCAAGCCTCTCTTCCAAGCCAGAAAACCCAGAGCAGGAAGGGTTCTCAGCCGAGGTCGCTAAGCAGGCAGAGTGAGAATTGGGGTTAGAAGAAACATCCCCGCCCCACCAGACACAGTAGTTGACTTTCTTCCGCCTGGCTGGAAAGGTGAGGCAACTAGAAAAAGGAGCGAGAATGGGCTGGTACTGGGTTGGATTTGCGATCGGTATCTACATGACCTGGGGTGGTGCAACTAAGTCCTCAGCAAAGCCTTATTTCTTTCTCCACGCCAAGGCGAGCCTGCTCTGGAAGAAATATGCCCACGCTTTTCTTTTGATCTCTGGGCTTGCGGTGTCACAAGTGATGCTTGTTCTGGCATTGGCTGGGTAACGACAAAAACCCTCCCGTTGGGAGAGTCTTCCACTTTGTGGAGACTAGGGGGGTCTATGTTGCCCCATGTTCTCTCTAGTTGTGACGCTAATCTTAAGAAATCAGACTATCTGGTACGTGAATCTTCGGCTAGGCAAGTCTGAGTGAATCGTTCCCCAGATGCCCCAGAAGCAGTCCAGCTAGGTGCACCCTCAGTAGCAAGAATTGACTCTTGAGGGTTGGGTTATGGGTGGTCAGGATTGTGCCAACAAAGTTTGCATTAGCCTAATTTCTTCATTCTGAGCCTCGATAATTGCCTCGCCAAGGGCCCTTGCTTCTGAGTTGTTTGAGTCAACTATCATTTGCGCCATCTCAATTGCTCCCTCGTGGTGAGCAATCATTCCCTCGAGGAAGAGCTTGTCAAAAGCTGGCCCTTTGGCATCTTGTAATGCCTGCATTTCTGCTTCACCAAGCATTCCCCCCATATTCATGTCATGGCCCATGTCCAAAGGGGAATTAGTATCATTCAACCAACGAGTCATTTGGGTGATTTCCGGTGACTGCTCGGCCTGAATTTTTGCCGCAAGGGATTTCACATCTGGGCTAAAGGCGCGTGATTCAGCTAGGGCCCCCATTTCGACCGCTTGTTGGTGATGCGGGATCATCATCTGGGCAAACATTATGTCCCAACCGGAGAAGGCTTGACTGCTGTCAATAGTGCTGTTCCCTGTCGTTCCCTGTTCGTCTTCGGAACCACTCGTGCCAAAATTTATTGTGCAGCCCACGAGCATGAGAGAGAGAAGCAATAGACTCGCACTCCCTGCGGTAAAACGGAGAGCTGAGATTCTCTTCAGCTCTGAAGGTGCCCCTGAGGATTTTTTTGACATAAGCAGTTTCATGTACAAAGGGTAAGCCTGAAGGCTGCTAAATTACCCTGAATTGTCAGCAATCCAGACGGTTGGAAATTTTTGATGGGAGCTGGGTCACATGCTTCCCCGACACAAGATCTCAGGGCAAGAGCTCGAAGGTGATCCCATTGTCCCTCGAGACATGGACACCATTCCCGTCCATGACTATTACCGCTTTGGAGCTCGCTGCCAGTGCGGTAATTTTGTTGAACTCCTTTGACAGAGCAGCAAAAGGACCCTCTGGCACAGGGCTGAAGTAAATCTTGGTGCTTGTCGCATAGTAAACGCCGCCATCAGACCACTCGAGGAGATTTGCGGAAGCAGGGGTGGCAACTGGCTCGAATGGCTTACCAGCTTCACTTGACTTGAGTAACACCCCATCCGAGGCAAGAAGCAATTCATTGCCGTTCGCGGGATTTAAGACAAGGCTTGTCAAAGCGGGCACCTCTATGCTGGACCAACTCTTACCCCCGTCGATAGAGGTAATCACAATCCCATAGTTCGCTGCCACGCCAACCATGGTGTCTCCTGATACCTCCAGCAGATGAAAGTCAACCTCCCCGGTCAATGCATCTGGAACCCAAGAACGACCGCCATCTTCAGAAACCAGAATTCCAAGTGGGTTTGGCAGGGGTTGGCGTGGTCCCGGGTGACCGCTTCCATAGAAAATGCCATCTGAAATTGAAAACCCCATGAGGTCCATTTCGTCTCCGCGGAGGGTCCACGAGTCTTCTGACAAAGCGTAGAGCCCGTGGTGGCTCGCCAGAAAAAACTCTTCACCATCTGTGGCGACGCTGTGGACGTGTTCAAGATCGGCTAAAGACAGCCCAGAATTGACGGCCGCACAACCGCTCAGCAACGCTAACCCGAACAAGCCAGTGCCAATTGCGGCAAAATTTCGACTTGTAACACGTGACAATGACATAAAGGGTGCTCCCTTGAGGAGATGGCGGTCTTTAACTATAAACATCCGGAGTGCAGATCAGACTATTTATGCTCATGGTAAAAGAAAAACCCTCCCGTTCCCGGGAGGGTTTTCTACTTTGTGGAGACTAGGGGGGTCGAACCCCTGACCCCCTGCTTGCAAAGCAGGTGCTCTACCAACTGAGCTAAGTCCCCATAGCGAGCATTCCTTGGCGGAAAGTGCTCACCGTGGGCCTAGGAGGACTTGAACCTCCGACCTCTTCATTATCAGTGAAGCGCTCTAACCACCTGAGCTATAGGCCCGTTGAGCAAGTTGATGCTACTAGAAAAAACCAACCGCCACAAACTCTAAT
>JAQWUU010000038.1 GCA_029241985.1 Aquiluna sp.
GAGGGGTCAAAGGTTGTTGGTTCCACTGCTGGCGGAGGTTGGCGAAGTGGGCGTTGGGCCGCATGGACAAAAGGTGGATAAGAGCGCGGATTTGGCGATAGTTGCTGTGGCGACCCCGGATGGCAGAACCGCCATCCCTGCGTTTAGCTCTGTAGAAGCCATGACCAAGTGGAACAGAACCGCTAGGCCAGTTCCTGTGCCTATAGCCAAACTTTGCCTTGCAGCCGTTGGTGAAGGCCACGATCGCGTGGTGGTAAACCCGGGCACTGACTCAAGGGCAATTCGTAGAAATGCACTGGCCGCCTTGGCTCAAAGTTTCGCGCTCCCGGATCTAGTCACAGCCCCCGAAGTTTCTGCAATGTTGGCTTCAGCCGTCGAGGCCGTCGACGGTGTTGTGCTGGCCGGAGTAAGTGACGGCGATCCTGAGGCAAGATTGCTTGGCGAGGAACTCGTTATCGAGCTTGGTCTGAGACCTGGTCTGAACAGTCAAGAACTCGAGGTCGCAGTTTCTGGGTTTGTTGAAAACCTTAAGCGGACAAACTTCGAGTCAATGGTCGATTCTTATAAATTGAAACTGGTTACCGCTAGTTAATCGGCCCGGTGTATTTCTCTCCAGGGCCCTGGCCCGGGGCATCTTTAATTATCGATGCTTCGCGGAAGGCGAGCTGCAAGGATCTGAGGCCGTCACGCAAGGGTCTGGCGTGGTGGTCGCCAATTTCAACCGCAGCGGCCGTCACGAGCCCAGCTAGCGCGTTTATCAGCTTTCTTGCTTCATCCAGGTCGGCCGGAGCGTCCTCAGACAAACCGCATTGAACTGCCGCAGCGCTCATCAGGTGAACAGCGGTTGTGTTGATAACTTCTACCGCTGGCACTTCTGCAATGTCGCGCGCTAAATCTTCTTGCACTTTTCCTCTTCTCAATTGTGTAATGCTCTGCTAGGCTACCTGAGGCTCTGAGCTATTGCTCAGTCAGAAGTGGATTACAATCCCACCTTTCAGCCGCCTCTAAATAGGCTGCCGGGTAAGAGAGTTGTGTATTTCTGCACGTGTACGCGTGGTCAAGACCAAAGCAACTTAAAGGAGCAATTATCAGCGATCCTCGCATTAATGAGCGTATTCGGGTGGCACAAGTACGTCTTGTGGGTCCAGCCGGAGAGCAAGTTGGCGTAGTAGATGTTGATCAAGCATTAAGGATGGCTCGTGAGGCAGACCTTGACCTAGTCGAGGTTTCTCCCGGATCGAACCCACCTGTTTGCAAGATCATGGACTACGGCAAGTTCAAATATGAAGCTGCGCAAAAATTACGTGAGGCACGCAAGAACCAGGTCAACACAGTCTTGAAGACTGTTCGATTTGGTTTGAAAATTGATGAGCATGACTACGAGACAAAGGCTTCTCAGGTTCGAAAGTTCCTGAAGGCCGGCGACAAGGTAAAGGTCATGGTCGTATTTCGAGGCCGAGAGCAATCAAGGCCAGAAATGGGTGTTAAGTTGCTTCAGAAACTTGCGGAACAAGTTGCTGAATTTGGAAGCGTGGAATCGAATCCATCCATCGATGGCCGAAGCATGGTCATGGTGATAGGTCCACTCAAGAACAAAGCAGAGGCACGAGCCGATGCCAAAAAAGCACAGCAGAAGCCTGCTGTGGCTGAAGAGAAATAGAAGGAGAGCTCATGCCGAAGATGAAGACCCACTCGGGCGCCAAAAAGCGTTTCCGCTTTACTGGCAGCGGCAAGCTGATGAAGCAGCAAATAAACATGCGACACAACCAGGAGCACATGTCTTCCAAGCGCAAGCGTCGCCTAAACCAGGACCAGGTGGTTTCACCTGCAGATTTCAAGAAGCTTAAGAGGCAGCTAGGCCGCTAGGGCTAGCTTCAAAAGGAGTATAGAAAAATGGCAAGAATAAAGAACGCCGTCAACTCGCAGAAGAAGCGCAGAGTTGCACTTGAGCGCGCAAAGGGCTACCGCGGACAGCGATCCAGGCTTTACCGTCAGGCAAAGCAGCAGCTACTTCACTCACTCGTTTACGCATACAACGACCGTCGCAAGCGTAAGGGTGATTTCCGTAGGCTGTGGATTCAGCGAATCAACGCTGGAGCTCGCTTGAACGGCATGACCTACAGCCGTTTCATCCAGGGACTAAACCTGGCTGGCGTCGAGGTCGACCGTAGAATTTTGTCTGACATGGCAATCCATGACGCTAAGTCTTTTGCAACCTTGGTTGCAACGGCAAAGGCGGCATTGCCAAAGGACGTGAACGCTCCTAGGGCAAGCTAGTGCTGGACGATCCCAGATCCAAAAGGGTCAAGGGGATTGTCCGCCTAAATCAAAAAGACGCTCGGTATGAAACCGGGCTCTTTTTGCTTGAGGGGGCACAAGGCTTAAAGGAGTTAGCTTCATCCCCGAAGCTTATAGAGGAAGTTCTTGTGACTCTCGATGGTGCCCAGAGGCAAGCTGAGCTTGTTGAGGCGCTAGCCAAGAAGAGAGTCACGATAACCGAGGTCTCGGACCAGGTTATGGCCCTTATCGCTGGAACCCGAACCCCACAGGGCATCGTATCCGTGGTTCAGCATCTTGACATTGAGCTTGATGAATTGAATTCGTTGGAGCCAAGGCTGGTGGCTGTAATTGACCAAGCAAGGGACCCGGGCAACTTGGGTGCAATTATCCGTGCCGCGGATGCTGCTGGCGCCGACGCGATAATCCTGAGCTCAGATTCAGTAGACCTTTACAACCCAAAGGTCACCAGATCGACTGCAGGAAGTATTTTCAACATTCCAATTGTCATCGATGCTGACCTCGAGGTAGCGATTGCAATGCTCAAAACAGCCGGCCTACAGGTGTTTTCGTCCAGCTCAGAGGGCGCTCCAATTACTGAAATCAGCTCCGCGGAATTGGCTAAACCAACGGCTTGGATATTCGGCAATGAGGCACACGGAGTTAGGCAAGAAGTTGGTTCGTTAGCTGATAAAACGGTTGCCCTACCGATCTACGGAGCCGCAGAGTCATTGAATCTTGCAACAGCAGCTTCGGTTTGCCTGTATTTCACTGCGGTGGCTCAGCGCTCTAATCACTAAACTTGTGTCGGTGACGATGAAATTATCCCCGGAAGTCGTAGCCGAAGCGCTGCAGAAGTCGCTGGCGCTGCTCGCTGGTATCACCGATGCCGCAGGCTTAAGGGCCGACAAGGCAAGCATTATTGGGGAAGCGTCTCCCGTGAGCAAGCTGAATGCCCTCATAAAAACTGTTCCGAATGAAGAAAAAGCAGAGGCCGGCAAGCTAGTTGGTGGCGCCAGGAGTGAACTCAACCAGGCATTTGCTGCTAAAGAAGCTGAGTTCGAAGCTATTGAACGCTCCGAGGTCCTGGCTGGCGAAGCAGTCGACCTGACGGCAGCTCCTAAGTCTTTGAGGTTGGGTGCTAGGCACCCTCTGTCTTTGCTTATGGACCAGGTCAGCGATGTTTTTGTCGGCATGGGTTGGGAGATTGCAGATGGGCCGGAGCTGGAAAATGAATGGTTCAACTTTGACGCTCTGAATTTCCACCCCGATCATCCGGCACGAGCAATGCAAGACACTTTTTTTGTAGAGCCAGTTGAGGACCACTTGCTCCTCAGAACCCACACCTCACCAGTTCAGGTCCGGTCTCTACTCGAACGAGAGTTGCCGGTGTATGTGCTTTGCCCTGGCAGGGTCTTTAGGACTGACGAGCTCGATGCCACCCACACGCCAGTTTTTCACCAGGTAGAAGGGCTTGCGATTGATAAAGGCCTGACCATGGCAGATTTGCGCGGAACCCTTGAGCACTTCGCCAGAGTCATGTTCGGCGAAGAAGCCAAAATTAGGTTGCGTCCAAGCTTCTTCCCTTTCACAGAGCCATCAGCAGAGCTAGATGTTTGGCACCCAGACGCCAAAGGTGGACCGCAGTGGATCGAGTGGGGCGGCTGCGGCATGGTCAATCCAAATGTTTTGCTTGCCGCTGGAATCGACCCCGAGGTTTATTCCGGGTTCGCTTTTGGTATGGGGATTGAGCGCACTTTGATGTTTAGAAATGGCGTCAAAGATATGCATGACATGGTTGAGGCTGATGTCCGTTTTTCCAAGCAGTTTGGCTCGGTGATCTAGGTGAGAGTTCCATTAAAGTGGCTCGGTGAGCTGGTTGATCTGACTGCTGGGTCGTCTCCTTCGGATGTAATGGACGAGCTTGTGAAAATTGGCCTTGAAGAAGAAGGCTCCCACGGTGGTGACATATCTGGTCCAGTGGTTGTAGGCCAGGTCCTGTCCTTCGAAGATGAAGCTCAGAGCAACGGAAAAACCATCAGGTGGTGCCAGGTCCAGGTTGCGCAATCCGGAGATGAGTCAGTGCGCGGAATAGTCTGCGGTGCATCTAATTTCGCCATTGGTGACAAAGTTGTGGTCAGCCTGCCGGGTGCGGTGCTTCCCGGTGGCTTCGAAATTGCAGCCAGAAAGACTTATGGGCATGTTTCAGACGGCATGATCGCCTCCAGCAAAGAACTTGGACTGGGCGATGAAACCGCAGGAATTTTGATTCTTAGCGAAATTGGGCTTGATCCAGAAATCGGGCTTGATGCGATCGTGCTTCTAGGTTTGGACGATTCCGCTGCTGAAGTCAATGTCACGCCAGATCGAGGCTATTGCCTGTCAATGCGCGGGATTGCTCGTGAGTACTCGCACGCAACTGGTTCGAAGTTCACAGACCCAATTTCCAGAATAGAACTGTTCTCTGGATCAGGTTTCGAGCTGAATGTCAGTGATGCTGCACCTATCCATGGTTTGGATGGCTGCAGCCAGTTTGTCCTTCTGGGCATTTCAGGTATTGATGCAAAAGCCAAAGTTCCCGACTGGATGGTCACGAGGCTGAAGCTTGCTGGGATGCGTTCTATTTCGATTGTCGTTGACATCACGAATTATGTGATGCTCGAACTCGGTCAGCCGCTCCACGCATATGATCAAGCCAAACTTACTGGTGGAATCAGCGTCAGGCGTGCGAACCCGGGAGAGCAGATCCAGACTCTGGATGAGAAAACCCGAAAACTAGACATTGAAGATCTCCTAATTTGTGACGAGCAAGGTCCTGTTGGTATTGCTGGAGTAATGGGTGGTGCTCGGACTGAGGTCGATACTGAGACCACTGCGGTCTTTATTGAGGCAGCAATATTCGACCCAATTTCAATTGCCAGAAGTGCCCGGCGTCACAAGCTTCCCTCGGAGGCTTCCAAGCGTTTTGAACGCGGTGTTGACTCTGAAATTTCGGTGGCTGCTGCGTCAAGAGCAGCAGAGCTCTTGATTGCGCTGGCCGGAGGTTCACTCGATGGATTGGGCGCCGAGTACGCAACCGATACCCCAGAAACTTCCATAGACATGGACTTGGCTTACCCAGCCGAACTGGTCGGTGTTGATTACTCAGCCGAGCAGGTAATCTCCACTCTTGTAGAGATTGGTTGCAAAGTTGAGCAAAAGGGCAGCTTTGTGAGGGTTATTGCCCCCAGTTGGAGACCAGACATCACTCACAAAACCGATCTTGTTGAAGAAGTCGCCAGGTTGGTTGGCTATGACGCAATTCCGGCAAGACTTCCGGTTGCTCCTCCGGGTAGGGGTCTTACTGCGAGGCAAAAGCTTCGCAGAAGAGTCCTCTCCACTCTCACCGGCGCAGGTTTTGTTGAGGTGCTGAACTACCCGTTCGTTTCGGCGGATCAGAATGCACTGATGGGTCGGCCGGATGGCGTGAAGCTTGCCAACCCGATTCAAAGTGAAGCGTCTTTCATGCGCACCTCCCTGATTCCAGGTCTCTTGGCGGCGGCGGCAAGGAACATTTCAAGAGCAAGCGTTGACATTGCGCTGATTGAAGAGGGATCTGTTTTCTGGAAGAGCGAAGGGGTTAGGGTTTCGGAACTGCCGATCGGGAATGAGCGCCCTTCAGAGCAGCTGCTTTCATCTCTAAATGACTCGATTCCGGAACAACCCCGGTTTATTTCTGGAGTGGTGGCGGGCAATTGGGCACCGCAGGGCCCTGGGCAAAAAGCAATTCCTGCTGGGTTTAGTCAAGCCATCGGTGCTGCCGAATTGGTTTTCCAGCAGGCAGGTTTAGAGCTAGAAATTTCCCAGCAAGAGGTGGCCGGTCTTCACCCGGGCCGTGGCGCGAAGCTTTTTGCCGAAGGGGTTGAAGTAGGCATTGTGGGCGAGCTGCATCCAGACGTAGCAGAGGGTCACAACCTGCCAAGGCGGGTTGGGGTTTTTGAGATAAACCTGGACGCCTTGTTCGCTCAAGCACCTCTAATCTTGTCGGCTAAAGACCTAGGCCTTATGCCTGCTGCATCTCAGGACCTATCGCTGGTGGTTGACCACGCTGTGACTGCCGCTGAAATCAGGGCAGCAATTGTGGAGGGCGCAGGGCAATTGCTTGAGAGCGTAGAGCTGGTCGACGACTATCGCGGCAAGGGACTTGAGCAGAACCAAAAGTCACTCACCTTCGCGCTGCTGTTTCGGGCACCAGATCGGACTCTCACCCAGGTCGAAGCGAGTGCTGCCAGAGACAGCGCTGTGGCGCTAGCCAACCAAAAATTCGGCGCAACGCTAAGGGGTTAAATGACGATTCAGGTAGCAGTAGCAGGCGCCAGTGGATACGTTGGCGGAGAGTTGCTGCGCCTAATTTCCGCTCACCCAATGCTTGATTTGGGTGCAGTAACCGGTCACAGCAACGTCGGTCAAAGTCTGGGTTTGCTGCAGCCACACATTCCAGAATTTGCTGACCGAATCATTGTTGAAACCAGCCCCGAGAACCTTGCCGGTCACGAGGTAGTTTTCCTTGCACTTCCTCACACCAAAAGTGCTGAAATAGCCGAATCACTTCCTGCTCACACGATGATTATTGATTGTGGAGCAGATTTTAGGCTACAAGACTCATCAGCTTGGGAAAGCTACTACCAAACCGCTCATGCTGGGTCTTGGCCCTATGGAATGCCGGAGCTCACTTTGGCTGGCGGAGGAAAGCTAAGAACTGAGCTAAGAGAGGTAAGAAGACTTGCCATCCCCGGGTGCAACGTGACGGCTGTCAGCTTGGCGCTGGCGCCTGCACTGACCGCTGGGATGATTGAGCCTGACGACATAGTTTCTGTGCTTTCGGTTGGAACTTCGGGGGCTGGTAAGGCCAGCAACATTGATTTACTCGCTGCTGAGGTCTTGGGTTCTGCTCGTGCGTACGGTGTTGGCGGTGTCCACAGGCACACCCCTGAAATCGAGCAGAATCTTGCGTTGGCAGCTGGCAAGCCGGTCACAGTTTCAATGACACCTGTGCTGGTTCCAATGTCCAGGGGCATCTTGGCGGTAAACACCGCTAAGCCTTCGAGTAGATTCTCACTCGAATACTTGCGTGATGTGTATGCGAGCGCATACGGCGATGAAACTTTTGTTCAGGTCTTGCCCGAAGGCCAATTGCCTAGAACGGCGAGCGTGTTGGGTAGCAATAACACCCAGATTTCTCTGAGCTTTGACGACCACGCAAATCGTGTAGTGATTGTCAGTGCAATCGACAATCTTGTAAAGGGCACTGCGGGAGCGGCCATTCAAAGCATGAACATAGCTCTTGGTCTTACCGAGCAAACTGGCCTTGATCAAAACGGAGTAGCACCTTGAGCGTGTTAGCACCTATGGGGTTCTTGGCTTCAGGTGTGGCGTCCGGTTTGAAGTCCAACGGCAAGTCGGACATAGCACTTATTGTCAACAGCGGCCCGCTGGATGCAGTTGCGGCAGTATTCACAACCAACAGATGTCTTGCAAACCCGATTATTTGGTCCAAGCAAGTTATTTCTGGGGGTAAGGCCAAGTCAATTGTGATCAACTCCGGGGGTGCCAATTGCTACACGGGAGCTGAGGGTTTTCAAACCACACACATTACTGCCGAAAGGGTTGCCGAGCTTACGGGAACTGCAGCCTCGGAGGTCGTGGTCTGTTCAACTGGTCTAATCGGAGAGCAGCTGGATCGCTCGAAACTTTTGCCGGGCCTTGAAGCGGCCAGCAATGCTCTGTTAGCTGGTACTGGCGAAGATGCGGCAAGAGCAATCATGACAACCGATACTGTTCCGAAGCTGGCGTCACGCGAATCTAGCTCTGGCTGGAAACTTGGGGCAATGGCCAAAGGAGCTGGAATGCTTGCGCCTGGTCTGGCAACGATGCTGGTAGTTATTACCACCGATGCGGTGATTGAGTCAGCAGATCTCGATTCAGCCCTTCGAGAGGCAACCAGGGTTAGCTTTGACAGGCTGGATTCCGATGGCTGCATGTCCACGAATGACCAGGTGACGCTAATGGCCTCAGGTGCTAGCCATGTGGTGCCAGACAGTCAAGAGTTTCAGGAACTGCTGACGTCAATTTGCCAAGAGCTGGCGTTGAAGTTGCTAGATGATGCAGAGGGCGCAAGTCACAACATCCACATCAAGACTCTCGGTGCAGCAAGTGAGGCTGATGCTGTTGAGGTATCCAGGTCTGTTGCAAGAAACAATCTTTTCAAGGCTGCAATCTATGGCAACGATCCCAACTGGGGCAGGATACTGGCAGCAGTAGGGACCACAACGGCAACCTTTGATCCTTACGGTATTGACGTGTCTATAAACGGCGTTCTCATCTCTTCAAACGGTGAGCCGGCTTTAGATCGGTCGAATGTTGACCTCTCACCGAAGGATGTTTGGATCAAAATTGACCTTCACGCGGGCAGCCATGAGGCTACGGTTGTCACAAATGATCTAACTCACCAGTACGTCGAAGAGAACAGCGCATACTCGAGCTAATGATTCCAGCAACCCCGGACCAGGCACTGGCCAGAATAAAGGCAGAGACTCTCATCGAGTCTCTCGACTGGCTGCGGGAATTTCACGGACGCATTGTCGTGATCAAATTCGGTGGCAACGCGATGGTTGATGAGCAGTTGCAGCTGGCCTTTGCTCAGGACATGGCTTATCTGAGGTTTGTAGGTATCAAGCCAGTTGTGGTTCACGGGGGAGGACCTCAAATAACAGCCAGGCTCGCAGAGCTTGGGCTGGAGAGTGAATTTCGAGCCGGCATGCGCTACACCGACGACCAAACGATCTCTGTGGTCAAGGAGGTCCTTAGAGAGCAAATTTCCAAGGGGCTTGCTTCTCTGATTGAACAGTCGGGCGCAAAGACCATCGTGCTCTCAGGTGAAGACGATTCACTGTTTCGGGCTGTCAAGGTGAAGGGCCAGACTCCTGAGGGTGAGGTAGACCTAGGTTTGGTTGGGGAAGTGAACACCGTAAACCCCAGAGCTGTTCTGCAAGCTCTGGATCAGGGCAAAGTGCCGGTTATCTCCTCTGTCGCACCAACTACCTCGGGCCAACTATTGAATGTGAATGCCGATTTGGCAGCATCGGCGCTCGCAATTGCTCTTGGGGCTGACAAGCTGATGGTTTTGACGGACGTGGCAGGTTTATATGCTGATTGGCCGTCGCTTGATTCGCTGCTTTCTGAGATTTCGGTTGAGGAGTTGAGAGAATTGATGCCGTCCCTTGAATCCGGAATGATTCCGAAGATGATGGCCTGCCTCAGAGCAGTCGAGGGTGGCGTTCCAAAGGCTCACATCATTGATGGCAGACAGCCTCACAGCATTCTGCTGGAGATTTTCACAAAAGCTGGGGTCGGAACCCAGGTAACAAGTTAGACGGTGACATTATGACGAGACATTTTCTAAAAGACGATGACATTACTGCTGAAGAACAGGCCGCAATCATCGATCGCGCGATAGCTATGAAAGCAGACCGCTTTAGTGAAAAGCCATTTTCAGGACCTCAAACCGTGGCGGTCATTTTCGATAAGACTTCAACCAGAACCAGGGTTTCATTCGCTGTTGGCATTGCAGATCTAGGGGGAGTACCTCTGATTATTGACAGCGGAGTCTCTCAGTTGGGCAAAAAAGAATCGGTGGCAGATACCGCCAAGGTCTTGGAGCGGCAGGTGGCTCAGATTGTCTGGCGAACCTATGCGCAAGCTGGTCTGGATGAAATGGCTGCCAACTCCTCGGTCCCAGTCATCAATGCCTTGAGCGACATGTGGCACCCCTGCCAGCTGCTGGCTGATCTAGTCACAATCAAAGAATGTTTTGGTAAGACAGCTGGGCTCACAATTGCCTACGTGGGTGATGCAAATAACAACATGGCAAACAGCTACCTTGTCGCCTGTGCTCTTGCCGGAATGAACGTTGCAATTGGTGCCCCCCAAGGGTTCCTGCCAACAGAAGCGGTTGTCGATAGGGCGAGAAAGATTGCTGCCACCAACGGTGGCAAGATTCTTATCACCACAGACCCAGCAGAAGCAGTTGCAGGAGCAGATGTAGTTGTCACTGACACCTGGGTGTCCATGGGGATGGAAGCTGAAGCCGAGGAGCGTAAGGCTCAATTCGACGGCTTCACCGTCGATGAGAACTTGATGTCCAATGCAGGGCAGGGTGCGATTTTCTTGCACTGTCTGCCTGCATATCGAGGCTTTGAGGTCTCCGGTGAGGTCATTGACGGGCCGCAGTCAAGGGTGTGGCAAGAAGCTGAGAATCGACTACATGCTCAAAAGGCACTTATGGCTTGGCTTGCCGAACAAAACTAAACTTTAGAAATCGATTAGGACAGGTGTAGAAAAATGGCTCAAAGTAATGATGCTCTCTGGGGTGGCAGGTTTGCCGGTGGCCCCAGCGAGGCTCTTGCCGCGCTCTCCAAGTCCACGCACTTCGACTGGAGGCTCGCCTCCTACGACCTAAAAGGAACCGCCGCGCACCTGCTTGCCTTGAACGCTGCTGGGTATCTGACCGACGACGAGCATGAAGCCCTAAAGAAGGCAGTTACAGAATTGACCAAGCGCGTTGAAGCTGGCTCATTCTCGCCCAAGCCAACCGAAGAGGACGTTCACGCCGCCCTTGAGCGCGGGTTAATTGAAATCGCAGGTGCTCAACTGGCCGGAAAGGTCCGTGCTGGCAGATCAAGGAACGACCAGATTGCCAATCTGATCAGAAGCTTCATGCTCGATGCGGCGGACGCAATTGAAGCTCAACTGCTGAACTACTTGGATGCGCTCTGCACCCAGGCCGAGGAGCACATGGGTGTTGCCATGCCTGGCAGGACCCACTTCCAGCATGCTCAGCCGGTTTTGTTGTCTCACCATCTGCTCGCCCATGCCTGGCCACAGGTCAGGAACTTGCAACGCCTGGAAGATTGGCGGAAGCGAGCAAATAAGTCTGCCTATGGGGCAGGCGCACTTGCGGGGAACACGCTTGGCCTAGACCCCAAGCTCGTTGCCGAAGCCCTTGGCATGAATGGTGTCAGCGAGAACAGCATGGACGCCACAAGCAGCAGAGACTTGGTTGCAGAATTTGCATTCATTCTCAGCATGATTTCGATCGATCTCTCAAGAATTAGCGAAGAGGTGATTGCATGGGTCAGCTACGAGTTTGGCTATGCAAAGCTTGCTGACGATTTCTCTACTGGATCCTCGATAATGCCGCAGAAGAAAAACCCCGACATCGCGGAGCTAGCCAGAGGAAAATCAGGAAGACTGATTGGCAACCTAGCCGGACTATTGGCAACACTCAAGGGGCTACCGCTCAGCTACAACAGAGATCTCCAGGAGGATAAGGAACCAGTATTCGACTCCTTTGATTCGCTTATGGTTTTGTTTCCTGCTTTCAACGGCATGATTGCGACTTTGACATTTGACAGGGAGCGCCTCGAATCGCTTGCCCCGAAGGGTTTTTCACTTGCAACCGATGTTGCCGAGTGGCTAGTCAAGCAAGGAGTGGTCTTTCGCGATGCCCATGAGATTACTGGTGAGTTAGTGAAGTTCTGTGAGGATAACGGGCTTGAACTCGATCAGGTCTCAGACGAAGACCTGCAAAAGGTTTCAAAACACCTGAAGCCAGACCTTAGGAAAGTCTTGAGAGTGTCCGGTTCGATTGAAGCCAGAAACGGCGCCGGTGGCACTTCCTCGTCTCAAGTTATCGACCAACTTGTTTCACTGCGCAAGCTCACAAAGGCTAAGAGGAACTAATGGCTGAAAAAACCACCCTTCGAGCCCAGCAAAATGACGCCAGCTTTGATCACATTATTGATGAGTTGCAGTGGCGCGGCCTGGTCGCCCTGTCAACGGACGAGGCCCAACTTCGCGAGGCGCTAAATACCCCGATCACTTTTTACTGCGGTTTTGACCCAACGGCGCCTTCGCTGCATTTAGGCAACCTTGTGCAGCTGTTGACGATGAGGCGGCTGCAACTAGCTGGCCACCACCCGCTAGCCCTTGTAGGGGGTGCTACGGGGCTGGTGGGAGACCCCAGGCCTTCGGCTGAGCGCACTTTAAATGATCGAGAAACCGTCGCGAGCTGGGTCGAAAAGCTGGCTGACCAGAATCGACGCTTTTTAGATTTTGAGGGTGAAAACAAGGCTCAAATGGTTAATAACCTCGATTGGACCAGCAAGTACTCTGCGATTGACTTCCTCAGAGACATCGGAAAGCACTATCGAGTCGGAAAAATGCTTTCTAAAGACGCAGTTAGCGCGAGGCTAAATTCAGACAGTGGAATCAGCTACACCGAGTTCAGCTACCAGATTATGCAAGGTCTTGACTTTCTTGAGCTTTACCGCGGGTACAACTGTGTTCTTCAGACAGGCGGCAGCGATCAGTGGGGAAACCTCACCTCGGGTGCAGATCTTGTGCACCGGGTTGAAGGTAAAGGTGTTCACCTGGTTGCCACCCCATTGATTACGAACTCGGATGGAAAGAAATTTGGTAAGAGCGAGGGCAATGCGATTTGGTTGGATGCAGAACTTACTAGCCCCTATGCCATGTACCAGTACTGGTTGAACGTCGACGACGCAGACGTGATCGACAGGCTGAAAGTATTCACTTTTCTTTCAAGGGCAGAAATAGCCTCGTTCGAAGACCAGGTGCGCGATGAGCCATTCAAGAGGGCTGCTCAGAAGCGCCTAGCAGTTGAAGTAACTGAGCTGATTCATTCCAATGCGGAAGCACTGGCCGCGGAAGCCGCCTCTAGTGCGCTATTTGGCTCGGGAGATTTAGCCGAGCTCGATGAGAAAACACTTCACAGTGCACTGCGTGAATTGCCCAGTATTACCTGCACCGAAGGTATCAGTGTGGTGAGTGCACTTGTGGAGACCGGCCTGGCCGAATCGAACGGGCAAGCCAGGCGCTCAATAGCTCAAGGTTCTGTAAGCGTAAACAAGATAAAAGTGACCGACGAGAACGCCCTCATAGATCAGTATTTAGCTGGAAAGACGGCAGTGCTGGCACGAGGCAAAAAGTCTCTAGCGGCACTGTTTTTCAACAAATAAAAAAGTTTGTGGTTTGGATTTGACATGGTTACCAAATCGTGACTAAGCTTTCCAATGTTGACCAAAGTTTGGCAGATTTCTTCTAGAAAAGCCGGCTCAAGTGTGACACTTCCAAGACCTAAAACTTGGCCCTTGTGGCCAGATGTTTTAGTGTCTAGGATTTAGGTCTTCCGACTAAGGAAACCACTGGAGATATCTGGGAAACTGGAAGTTGACAGGGGCTACAAAATCGTTAGACTTGTGAAGTTGCTCTGCGTAGGACCCGGAAGGGAAATCACAGAAGCATCCGATCTTTGAGAACTCAACAGCGTGCACTATGTAATGCCAAAAACCTCTATCGGGACTTGTCTCGATGGAGATCCTTTTGGATAAAGATATAAAACAGAATTGTCAGTTGACAGTTCGAAAGCCAAATCAAATTGTTCGCCTCATTTCCGAGGCGTTCGTAAAAGCTTTGCCGATTTATCGGCGAAATTGATTTTTACGGAGAGTTTGATCCTGGCTCAGGACGAACGCTGGCGGCGTGCTTAACACATGCAAGTCGAACGATGAAGCT
>JAQWUU010000039.1 GCA_029241985.1 Aquiluna sp.
GCCACCTTGAAGAAGGCTGGATTCCTGCGCCGTGACTCACGCATCATCGAGTCGAAGAAGGCCGGTCTAAAGAAGGCTCGCAAGGCCTCACAGTTCTCGAAGCGTTAAGCCTACAAACACCTCTTTCATGGCCAGGCTATTTGGCACCGATGGAGTCCGCGGCACTGCGGGCAGAGACATTACGGCCGAATTTGCTTTGAAATTAGCTCAGGCGGCTGCAGTGGTTCTGGCCAAAAATGCTAGAGACAATGGCGAAAGACCAAGGGCAGTCATTGCTCACGACCCAAGAATTTCCTCCGACTTTATTTCGGCCGCGGTCGCCTCTGGATTAGCGGCGTCCGGTGTTGATGTTTATGATGCCGGAGTCCTTCCAACCCCTGGAGCGGCGTACTTAACTGCTGATCTGGGTGCAGATTTCGGAGTAATTGTTTCCGCGAGCCACAACTCGGCTGCCGATAATGGAATCAAATTCTTCTCTCGAGGCGGACATAAACTCCCAGACGTGGTTGAAGATCAAATTGAGGCGGAATTTGGAAATAGCCGAAACTTGCTTGGCTCGGAAGTTGGCAGGATTTCTCGGTTTGCTGACGCTGAAGATCGATATCTCGTGCACTTGCTTGGCTCGGTCCGAACTAAGCTCGCCGGACTAAAAGTGGTGATTGATGCAGCCAATGGTGCTGCCAGTGCCGTAGCGCCGCAGGCCTTTATCGACGCCGGCGCGACTGTTTTTCTAATTGGCGCCGAACCGGATGGCTTGAACATCAATGCTGGTTATGGATCCACTCACTTGAGCGCGCTCCAAGCTGCGGTAATTGAGCATAAGGCAGATTTTGGGATCGCCCATGATGGCGATGCCGACCGGACCTTAGCGGTTGATCATGAGGGGCACATTGTCGACGGGGATCGCATAATGGCGATCCTGGCTATCGGCATGAAGGAGTCTGGCCAGCTTGCAAGAAATACTTTGGTGACCACTGTCATGTCGAATCTCGGCCTAAGACTTGCGATGAAGAAACACGGGATAGAGATATTGGAGACGCAAGTCGGAGACCGATACGTTCTTGAGCAGATGCGCGAGGGTGGTTACTCGCTTGGCGGTGAGCAATCCGGTCACATTATCTTTTCGCAGTATGCAACCACTGGAGATGGAATCCTCACGGGTCTGCAGTTGGCCGAGCAAGTGGTGTCATCCGGAAAGTCATTGGCTGAACTCGCGAGCCAGATGGAAATTTATCCTCAGGTGCTAATCAACGTGCCGGGGGTCGACAAGAGTCGAGTTGGAGATGAAGAGCTACAGGCTCTGGTTGCAGAGGCAACTCTGGAATTGGGAGACAACGGTCGAGTCCTGTTGAGAGCTTCTGGAACTGAATCGCTGGTTCGTGTGATGGTTGAAGCCTCCGAGGAGGGCACAGCCCAGAGCTGGGCGGAGCGCATAGCCAGAATGGTTGAGAAGAGATTGGCAATTGGCTAAGACTGTTCAGCTGCGGAGGTATGAAATAGTCCCCGGCATGCTTGAGGAGTTTCGAGGGTGGCTAAATCAGGAAGTTCTACCCATCAGAAAACAGTTTGGCTTTGACGTGGAATTTATGTATCTGGACACTGTCAACAGCGAGTTCATCTGGGCCGTTTCGGTCCAAGGGTCAGTGGAGGATTTCACGGCCGCTGAAAATGCTTACGATGCTTCTTCTGAGAGAAGATTAGCTGGAGAGAAACGACCGGACTGTCTGCTAAGTGTCGACACAAAATTTGTCAGCGAGAACTAAATTTTTCTTACCTGAACCCGCTCGACACGGTGCTCTTCACCTTTTTGCATAACCAGGGTCGCTCTTGATCTGGTTGGTTCAATGTTTTCAATTAGGTTCGGAAGGTTGATGTCTTTCCAGAAGCTGGCCGCTCTTGCAATCGCTTCGTCTCGACTTAGTTCTGACGTGAGTTGGTGAAAATAGGACTTTGGGTTTAGGAATGCAGTTTCAAAGAGTTTTTCGAACCTAGACAAGTACCAGGACTGTATTGTGTCTGGCGCGGCATCGATGTAGATACTGAAATCAAAGTAGTCACTCAGGGCAACCTCTTGACCGATTGACGGAGGTTGGAGCACATTCAAACCTTCCACGATCAGCACATCCGGGGCACCCACGGTTGCAAATTCACCGGGGAGAATGTCATAGGCAAGGTGGTCGTAGACCGGGGCTTGGACGTTGGTTTTTCCAGACTTTATGTCGGATACGAATTGTAAAAGCCTTTTTCGGTCGTAGCTTTCTGGAAAGCCCTTTCTCGAGAGAAGGCCGCGGCGTTCGAGTTCTTTGTTTGGGTAAAGGAAGCCGTCTGTTGTGACAAGTTCTACTCGCGGCGTCCCTTCCCAGCGACTCATTAATTCTTTCAGCAGCCTGGCAGCAGTTGACTTACCAACTGCAACGGATCCTGCTATTCCGATTATGAACGGTGTCCTGGAGGCGCGTTGGCCGTAAAAGTCCTCAGTGCCTCGGTGGAGGTCACGGTTTGCCTTCGCATAAAGCGACAGCAACTGGCTCACTGGCAAATAAACTTCCGCCACTTCTCTGATGTCGAGAAAATCCCCCAGCCCCCTAAGTTTGGTAATCTCCGCCTCGGTCAGGGGCTGTGCGGAGGCATTTCCAAGTTCGGCCCAATCGGGTCTTTCAATCGCTAAATAGGGAGATAGGCTCTCTGGCCCTTGCACTGCGCTCACAAGCGCCTATTGTGCCGTAGATTAGGGGATATGTGTGGAATTGTTGGATACATTGGTCCAAAATCGGCCGAGAGTGTCTTGATTTCTGGGCTTAAGCGCCTGGAATATCGCGGCTATGACTCCGCCGGCATCTCTGTTATTTCAAAAGACAACAAACTGGAAACAAGGAAAAAGGCTGGCAAAGTCAGCGTGCTGGTTCAAGAGTTGGCAGATCTGCCGATTGCCCCGGCACACATCGGGATTGGGCACACCAGGTGGGCAACGCATGGCGCTCCTACGGATCGAAACGCACATCCACATATCGGTGGATCTCACCACAGGCTTTCTCTAATACACAACGGGATAATTGAAAACTTTGCCAGCTTGAAAAAAGAGTTGAGCGCCGCTGGAACGGTTTTCACCTCCGAAACAGACAGCGAAGTGGTTGCGCATTTGGTTGCCATTGAATACGACAAATTACAAGATTTGAAGCAAGCATTTATGGTCGTGGTCCGTCGTCTCGAAGGCGCGTTCACTTTGCTTTGCATCCATCAAGATCATCCCGATGTGGTTTTTGCTGCGCGGAGAAATTCACCGTTGGTTATTGGGCTGGGCCAGGCAGAGAATTTTCTTGGGTCCGATGTTGCGGCATTCATTGAGTACACAAAGCACGCGGTTGCAGTCGGTCAAGACCAGATAGTCGAATTGAGAAGTGGCTCGTTTCAAATTTCTGACTTTGAAGGAAATCCTGTTGAGGCCGAGGAATTTGAAGTCAGCTGGGACGCCAGTGCTGCTTCCAAGGGCGGGTGGCCATCTTTTATGGCGAAGGAGATTGCCGATCAACCTCAAGCCGTTGGGGACACACTGATGGGGAGAATCTCCTCGGATGGCTCGGTGAACCTGGCTGAAATGGCAGATCTTGCAAAGCTCTCTGAGGCGAACCGAATAGTGTTCGTGGCTTGCGGGACGGCTGCATATGCAGCGGAGGCTGCAAAGTATGCCATTGAGAAATGGGCGAAGATTCCCGTGAGCGTGGAACTTGCTCATGAGTTTAGATATCGTGACCCGGTTATTGACGATAAGACATTGGTAATTGCCATGAGTCAATCGGGCGAGACAATGGACACCCTGATGGCCGTTCGCCACGCTCTTTCGGAGGGGGCAAAAGTATTGGCCGTCTGCAACACCCAAGGTGCAACTTTGGCAAGAGAGGCGCACGCAACCATCTATACGCATGCAGGTCCCGAGGTCGCAGTTGCCTCCACCAAGGCCTTTACAGCTCAGGTAACAGCGGGCCAGCTAATCGGTCTAGTTCTCGCGTGGCAGCGAGAGTCACTGCCGATTGTGGAGTTGAAGAAGATTGGGCTGGAGCTACTAACTCTCCCTAGGAAGATAAAGGAAGTGCTCGATACGGCCGCCTCCATGGGCGAGTTGGCCAAGGGGTTTGCCGACGCTAAATCAGTGCTATTTCTTGGCCGGAATATCGCCTACCCGATTGCTTTGGAGGGCGCACTAAAGCTCAAGGAGCTTGCCTACATCCATGCCGAGGGCTTTGCTGCCGGGGAACTCAAGCACGGGCCGATTGCTCTGGTGGAGAATGGGCAACCGGTAATCGTGATTGTGCCATCCAGACTGGGCGAGGGTTCGCTACACGCGAAGGTTGTGTCAAACATCCAAGAGATTAAGGCAAGGGGAGCCAGAGTAATCGCAATTGCGGAGGCTGGTGATAGTGAAACTGGTGACTACGCCGACGAGATTTTCTTCATCCCAGAAACAATGCCACTGCTGGCTGGACAGCTCTCAGTAATTCCATTGCAAATTTTTGCAATGGAACTTTCAAACGCCAAAGGCTTGGATGTCGACCAGCCTAGGAATTTGGCAAAGAGTGTGACGGTCGAATAATGATTGTCGGCGTCGGTGTTGACATGTGCTCGGTCGAAAGGCTGGGCTCCTCTCTTCAGCGCACGCCGAACCTTGGGAAAAGATTATTTACCTCCAATGAACTGCAGCTAAAAGCGGAGTCTTTGGCCGGTAGGTTTGCCGCCAAGGAGGCTCTTGCAAAGGCAATCGGTGATCCAAGATTGCTCAACTGGCAAGAAGTAGAAATTACTTCCGACGATCTAAAGAAGCCAAGTCTGTTGGTCTCGGGCTCAAGTGCTGAGGCCTTGCGAGCAAGAGGGGTGACGACTAGCCACGTCTCCATTTCCCATGACGGTGGTTTCGCAGTTGCGATGGTAGTTCTGGAGGGGAGCTAGATGAGAGAGATTCAAGTAAACCTCTCGGCAATCAAGCAGAACTACCGAGAGCTAAAGAAGCTGGTTGCGCCAGTAAGCGTCATGGCCGTCGTGAAGGCCAATGCCTATGGGCACGGAATGCTTGAAGTAGCAAAAGCGTTGGAACAGGAATCTGTAGACATGATTGGAGTTGCTGACCTGACAGAGGCTATTTCGCTTCGTCAGGCTGGCATCGGTGTCGAGTTGATGTGCTGGCTGTTGGAGGCCGATGACAACTTGGAGCTAGCCGCAGTGCACAATGTTGCCCTCGGCATCTCAACCATGCAGCAACTTCAGTCCGTGCCAAATTCCGTCTCGATCCATATCAAGGTGGACACTGGTCTTGGAAGAAACGGCTTTATGCCAGGGGATCTCGATCAAGTTATTGAGCACATTCAGACAAACAGTCTCGATGTCAGGGGTGTATTTAGCCACCTCGCAAATACCTCTGAGGCGGAGGACAAAAAACAAGCAGAAGTTTTCGATCAAGCTCTCGCGAAGTTTGAAGCGGCTGACATTTCGGTTGAATTTCGGCACCTTGCAGCCTCCGCCGGTGCACTTGACTACCCGAGCATGAGATACGACATGGTGCGGTGCGGCATTGCAATTTATGGGCTCAACCCATTCGAAGACAAGCCAGTAGAGGGAGTGGTGCTTTCCCCTGCAATGAGAGTTACCTCGAAAGTGATAAACCTAAAGAGCGTTTTGGCAGGTCAGGGTGTCTCATATGGCTACCGATATCGAGCATCAAAACCAACGCAACTGGCTCTTGTTCCTTTTGGTTATGCCGAGGGCATGCCAAGAGTGTCAGAGGGTGCGATGGTGAAAATTGGTTCGGAATTGTTTCCAGTTGTAGGTCGGGTTGCCATGGATCAATGCGTGGTTGATGTCGGGGAGGCAAGCATTCAACTCGGTGATGAGGTTGTTATTTTCGGAGACGCGCTCAACGGCGAACCAACCGCCGAGGCGCTTGGGCTGTCATCTGGGTCAATTAATTATGAAATTGTCACCAGAATAGGTGGCAGGGCACGTCGGGTTTATTTAGAAGCATGAAGGTAACCATTGAAACCCCGGAGCTCATGGAATCCTTTGGTCAAGAACTTGCAGCTCAACTGGTCGCGGGCGACCTAGTTCTGCTCGCCGGAGAGCTTGGTGCAGGTAAGACAACTCTGACAAGGGGAATTGGGGCAGGCCTTAGGGCAACGGGCACAGTCCAGTCTCCGACCTTTGTGCTGGCTAGGACTCACAAAACAGCGTCCGGTCCAGATTTGGTTCATGTCGATGCATACCGATTGGGTTCGGCTTTAGAGCTAGACGATCTTGACATTGACTTCGCCAATTCGATTGTGATTATCGAGTGGGCAAGACACTTCCTTGACGACCTATTCGATCACTGGTTGCTGGTTTCTATCGACCGGTCTAATGAGCAAGACATTCGCGAGGTTGAAATCATCGGCCATGGCAAAAGATGGGAAGGGGTGCAATTTGCTCTTAGCGATTGATACCTCGGCCGGCACCACTGTGGCAGTTTTCGACGGCGACATGATGAAGTCGTTCATCTCCTATGAGGACCGATTTGGTCATGCAGAAAACATTGGCTTTGCTATAACCAGGGCCCTAGATGAGGCGGGAATTGTCGCTTCCGATTTGACTATGGTGGCGGTCGGACGGGGGCCTGCTCCCTATACCGGTTTGAGGGTTGGGATTGCCGCTGGCGTCAGCCTGGCGACCGCGCTGAACATACCAGCCGTTGGTGTAATTACGTTGCTGGCAGTTGCCAAGAAGCACCCCTCGGGAAAAGTTTTGATTGTCGCAGACGCGAAACGCAAGGAATTATTTGTGGCGAGCTTTAGCGATGGCGAAGTAATCATGCCGCCGTCGGTTTCGACCATGGAGCAAATATCGAAGCTGAGTGATTTCCAGCAGGTCGATGGCAGCTGCGACGCTGGGTTGGTTGGCAAGTATGCAATCTGGGCTGGCGCATCAGGCATGAATTTGACTGACACGTCTGCGCTGTATCTTCGGTCACCAGATGTATCACCTTCCAAAGGCAAGCGAGTAACCGGCTAATGGAAATCAGAGAATTGACTACTAGCGACCTGACTGCGGTCATGGCGATCGAGCCAGAATTATTTGGCGACGATGCTTGGACTGAAAATTCGATGACGAGTGAAATAGCTGGACAATTTACGCACTATTTTGGTGTTTTTGAAGATGAACTCGTCGGCTATGGAGGAATCAGCTCAATACCAAATAGCTTTGCCAGCGATATTCAAACCATTGGTATTACGCAGTCGAGGCAGGGTCAAGGACTGGGGAGGATGCTTGCTGAGGCTCTTCTTGCCAAGGCGAAGTCCTTAGGCTCCGAGGCTGTTTTCCTGGATGTTCGAGCGGATAACTCTGGCGCCATCGCGCTTTATAAGAAACTTGGCTTTGTTCAGATTGACGTCCGAAAAAACTATTATCGCCCGGCAGGCGTTGATGCCCTGGTCATGAAGTTGGAAATATATCAACCAATAGTGCTTGGAGTTGAGAGCACTTGCGATGAAACTGGGATCGGAATTGTGAAGGGTAACCGACTGCTGGCCAATGCGTTGCACTCTTCGATGGATGAGCACGCAAAATTCGGCGGTGTCGTTCCAGAGGTGGCAGCCAGGGCGCACCTGGAGGCAATGCAACCAACTATTCAACGCGCACTGCAAGAGGCTGGATTATCCATGAGCCAGGTGGACGCCATAGCCGTTGCAAATGGCCCCGGTCTGGCGGGGGCACTGATGGTTGGCATCGGCGCAGCCAAAGCTTTGGCGATCGCCAATGACAAACCGATTTATGCCGTGAATCACCTGGTAGGACATGTCGGAGCTGATGTACTGGAAAGCGGAAGCGTTACTCTGCCCACAATTGCATTATTAGTTTCTGGGGGCCACACTTCTTTGCTGCTGGTTCGAGACTTGCTCGATGACGTTGAGCTTCTCGGTGAAACCATAGACGACGCCGCCGGGGAGGCTTTCGACAAGGTGGCCAGAGTCTTAGGGCTTCCCTACCCGGGAGGGCCGGAGATCGACAAATTGGCAGCAACTGGCGATCCGAAGGCCATTCGTTTCCCAAGGGGGCTTTCGCTTCCAAAAGACATGGTGAAACACCGGTTTGATTTTTCATTCTCAGGGCTCAAGACCGCTGTCGCCAGGCATGTTGAAAAGGCAGAAGACCACGGTCTACCGCTGTCAAAGCCTGACGTGGCAGCAAGTTTCCGAGAGGCAGCTGTGGATGTGCTGATTACAAAAGCCATAAACGCCTGCGAAAGATATCAAGTCAGACGACTTTTACTCGGTGGCGGGGTTGTTGCCAATGCGAGGTTGCGACAAGTCGCTAAAGAGCGGTGTGATGCAGCCGGAATTGAACTTAGAATTCCAAGATTTTCACTCTGCACCGATAACGGAGCAATGATTGCGTCCCTCGGCGCTCAGCTAGTGATGGCGGGGCGCGCTCCGAGCTCACTGGGGTTTGGTGCAGAGTCAACGCTTGAGGTAACCAAGGTTCAGTCCTTATAGGCAATCGGTTGGCAAACCAGAGCTTTTCTCGAATCAGCGATTTTGGTGAGTATCAAGGTTGCGGATTTCTTGCCCTTGAGCTTGAGCTTTGGTCTTAGTTGCTCAGGTGTGATGTCCACACCTCGTTTCTTGATTTCCAAAGTGCCAATGTCAAGTTCGCCCATTCGCTTGGCAATTCTTTTCGAATCAAGAGGCAACACCTCAAGGATTTCGAATCCTCGCAACCACGGGGAGTCCACTTTCTTGTCGCCACTCAGGTAGGCAATCGAGCCGGAAATGCCCCACAGGCCATTTTCAATTGCGAAGGCTCCCAGCAGGTGAGAGCGAACCATTGCAGAGATCGGATCGTAAATGTATTGTCCGGGAGCATCCAGCGGTGCTGGAATCTCCTCTCCTTCAAACTCAAGTGCATCCTGGTCGATGATGACCGCGGAACGCTTGCCTGCAATCCCAAGAGCTCCAAACCACAGAACAGTTTCGACCAATTCGCTGTTATGAGAGACCCAATTCGCTTCGCAGTCTTCGGGAATGAGCTCGTGCGGCAGGCTGCCAGCTAGCTTGATGCCGGCACTTCGTTGCCTTGCTAGTTCAAAAGCGAAGTCTAAGTTTGGCGAAAAATCTTCTGGCTTCAACATCACCCGACCGGCCGCTTTTGAACTCAGGTTACGTCTTGCCGGGTCTAGCCAAATTGCGTCGGTTGTAATTTCGGCTTCTGTGGCGTCGCTATTCGAGACCTTGGCATTTGGATAAGAGCTGAGGTTGTGGGCGGCTAGAGCCGCAGCATCAGAATCCATTTCGATGGCCGTGACGTCGATTCCGGCACCAGCGAAGGCCATTGCGTCCCCGCCAATTCCGCAACCGAGATCCGCAACGGATTTTACGTTTGCTCGGGAGAACCTTTTGGCGTGCCAATTTGAAACTTCAGTTCTTGTTGATTGCTCAAGGCCATCTTCAGTAAATAGCATTTTCGATGCCTTTTGCTGTCCAAATTTGGCGACTGCACGATACCTCAGTTTCGCTTGGGTAATGCACTGTGCAACAAGACCAGGATCAAATCCTTGCTTACGCAGGTCGGTTGTGAGCTTGATAACGTCGGCCTTGCTCGTCACTAAACCCAAGATATCGAGAATAGCCGCCGCTTCATTACTTAACAGAGCTTCGGCGGAATGGGGCATCCGACCAATCTATCGTTGCCAGTTAGGCTTTGGCGACCTTGACCAAGTAACGGTTTGCGCCTAAAGTTCTATTAGCACTCTCGATGCGAGTCTGCTAATTCATAAAACTTTAGACAAAAGAAGAGGTCAACGTGTCGGTATCAATTAAGCCACTTGAGGATCGCGTTGTTGTTCGTCCCCTAGAGGCCGAGCAGGTAACAGCATCAGGTCTGGTCATCCCAGACACTGCCAAGGAAAAGCCACAGGAAGCCGAAGTTGTGTCGGTTGGTCCGGGTCGCTTTAGCGAAGATGGGGATCGAATTCCTGTTGACGTAAAGGTTGGGGATCTTGTTATCTTCTCCAAGTACGGTGGAACTGAACTTCGTTACGACGGTCAGGACTACCTAGTTCTTTCGGCTCGCGACATTCTTGCGGTCATCGAACGCTAAAACACCTTCAACAAAAGACGACTCGTTTACGGGTCGTCTTTTGCTTTAACGGTCCTAGGCTTAGCTGGTGCAGAAGCGTTCGCAGAATTCCTTGGGTCTTTCATTTGGCATCGGTGCATATTTAATCTGGGGCTCTTTCCCATTGGTTATCCAGCTCTCAAAATTTGCATCAGCTTTCGAAATTGTCGTCTGGCGAGTGGTGTTCGGTTTTCTCTTTGCCCTCCTGTTAGTGACTATTACCCGGACTTGGAGCCAAGTTCTCAGTCTTGTTAGAAACCCCAAAAAACTCGGCTGGGTCGCAGTTGCAGCTTTGTTCATCTTCATCAACTGGGAGGTTTACGTAATCGGGGTTGTCACGGGCAATGTGATTGAGACCTCCCTGGGGTATTTCATAAACCCACTTGTCACCGTAATGTTCGCGGTTTTTTTGCTGGGAGAAAAGCTTAGGAAGATGCAGTGGGTTGCATTGAGCATTGGCTTTCTAGCAGTCGTGATTTTGACCGTCGACTACGGCAGACCGCCATGGTTTGCGATCATTCTCGCGCTGAGTTTCGGAACATATTCCTTGGCGAAGAATAAGGTCGGCGGAAAAATAGGTGCGTTGCAAAGCTTCACGCTTGAGTCAGCTCTGGTGCTTCCGATTGCATTGGGTCAACTGGCGGTTGTTGCTTCCCTTGGTCCCATAATGCTCCTGAGTGGTCCCATGGAAGCGAGCGTTCTGATTGGGTTTGGCATTCTTACCGCGGTGCCACTGATTCTTTTTGGAGCAGCAGCGTCAAGAATTCCGCTTTCTATGATCGGCTTTATTCAATTCCTGACCCCAATCTTGCAGTTCTCGGTGGGCTACTTCGTCTTAGGGGAGGAAATGCCATTGGTCAGGTGGTTGGGCTTTGGCTTGGTCTGGATTTCGTTAGTCATACTGACAACTGACGCCCTTAGGAGGCGGCCGGGAATGCCGATTGTCGAGGCGCTCTAGGCTTAACACAATTGTTACAGAATCCATCAACTTCCCTTAGCTGATGTTTTCCAACCCCAAAAAGGCATAGAACTACGAATTTCGTTGTTTATTGCTTTTTTTTCACTACATCAGCAGAGTAAACGCTGAAAAATTTCAAAAAATCTCAAAATAAACCTTGCATAATGCGAGGTTTCACTAGACTTTAGCTAGCAACTCGGGCTCCCTGCCTGTTTCTGCATTCAAATTGCTATTTCAAGGAGCAAAAATGACCGTAAAGAACAACAGGTCGCGTGCCCGTAAGGTTTTGTCAGCAGCAGGCGTTTTGGCGCTTGGTGCAGCAGTCCTAACCGGATGTGCACCGGCAACAACCGCAGGCGGCTGTGAGCTTGGCCCAGAGCAGGATGGAGACCTAGTACTAAAGCTAGGAACCGCACTGCCTTTGACAGGTAACCTCGCATTCCTAGGCCCACCAGAAGAAGCTGGTGCCGCTCTAGCAATCGACGAGATCAACGCTGCCAACAAGGGAATCACCATTGACGCCACCTTCGGCGACTCGGGTGACACCGACAACAAGGCTTACGACACCGAGATTCCTCGCCTACTGGGCGCTGGCGTTGAGGCAATCGTTGGTGCTGCATCTTCAGGTGTATCACTACAGTTCATCGACCGTGTTATCGCTGAGTGTGTAATTCACTTCTCACCAGCAAACACCTCAGCTGCTTTCACTGACTACGAGGACAAGGGGCTTTACTTCCGTACCGCTCCTTCAGACGTACTTCAGGGTGAAGTTCTAGGTAACCTAATCGCTGAAGACGGCCACCAGAGGATCTCGTTCATCGTTTTGAACGACTCATACGGTACCGGTCTAGCTGCATTCACCAAGGCCGCTTTTGAGGCTGCTGGTGGAGAAGTTATCGCAGAGCCTACCTACAACACCGGTGACACTAACTTCACCGCTCAGATTGCTGAAGCACTAGCTGGAGACCCAGACGCAATTGTTCTAATTACATTCGACGAGGCAAAGACCATCGTGCCTGAGCTAACAAGCCAGTTCCCTGGTGACAAGCTCTACTTCGTTGACGGTAACCTAACCAACTACTCTGAGGACTTCGCAGCTGGCACCCTTGAGGGTGCTAAGGGTACCTACCCAGGTGTGAACGAGGCAAAGATTGCTGACTTCGTTGCCAAGCTAGATTCAAACTGGCAGGCACGCGGAAACGCACCTCTTGAGCTAAACGCATACGGTCCTGAGACCTACGACGCAGTTATCGTGCTTGCACTAGCTGCTCTAGAGGCTCGCAGCACCCAGGGCGCAAACATCTCAG
>JAQWUU010000040.1 GCA_029241985.1 Aquiluna sp.
GGTAAGGACTGGATCATCGTGCCTGCAATCGTGAACAACCAGGAAAACGGAACCCTGTTCCGCGTGACTGACTTCACCGGTGCTGGCGTAGACATCGCAGTTCGTATCTACATCGACCGCGTATTGGTAGACACAATCAACCTAACCACCAAGTAGAAATACTTCGGTCAATAACTAACTAGTTATACAGAAACCTCCCCCTCAGTCATTCAGAGTGAGGGGGAGGTTTCAATAGTTCAGACAAATTACTTTTCCAGAAGGACACCACGTTGTTTTCATCCAAAAACTCTAAGAAGGCCACTGGTGCACTTGCACTCGTCGCGTCACTATTTTTCGCCATGCAAATTCCAATGGCAGCTTCTGCCACCACCTACGCCGGAAGCGACAGCTCTGGCCCGAATGTTCTGATTTTTTCCAACGATCCCTTCACGGATACCGACCAGGAAGACACTGACATCAGGAATGCCTTGATTCCAATCGCCAGTCAGGTCACAACCTTCGATGGCGGGGATGGCTCTGAGAGCGCTTGGAGCTCGGCTCTGACCGGGATTGATGTCTTGATTTTCCCAGAAGTGGACTGGACAACGTACTGGGACTCCTCCGACACTAGTGTTCTAACGGCTGCATCTAAGGCCTACATCAAGTCTTGGGTCAGTGCCGGAAAGCTCATAATTGGCACTGGTAGCTACTCGCACAGAACTGCCATTTCCGACCTAACAGACATCGATTTCTCGGGTCTCAGTGACGATCGAGTTTCGGAGTGGGGTTTGCAAATCTCAAACAGTGCACTCCCGGCGACAGTTCCCTCTGCCAACTATGCAGGCGGTATTGCTGATTATTCACTGCTGACCGATGAGCAAAAAGGAGTCATGCAGCTGGTCTACTACAACGAGGGGGCAGACAATGCGGGGGTTGTTAACTTCAAGGTTGGAACTGGTTACTACATTTACAACGCCTATGACTGGTACCCAGACTCTTCTGATGTTGCTTCTGGAGCAAAGGCGGCCTGGAACCAGACGCTGCAGTTTGCTGCATCCGGTGATTTCACCTCTTCTGAGCCAGCACCTCATGTCTACAGCGGACCTGTTATCAATGCGACAGCGGGTTTGACAGCTTCGAGTCTTGGCGAGTCATTGGTGTTCTCTGGAATCAACCTCAATCAGATTGCTTCGGTGACTGTTGATGGTGTGCCTGTAACCATTAGCTCCGTCTCTAAAGACTTCATCACTCTGGAGATACCTTCATTGAGTGCTGGGGTTAAGGACATTCGTGGTGTCACTGCAGCGGGCGGCCTTTATATCGTTCAGCGTGCATTTGAGGTCTACACGGAAGTGGCCAAGGTGCAGAAGGTAAACGCCGGATCCTTTAAGGGATACGTAGCTGTTTACGCTAAGGGCTACGAGGGACACCGTCTATCGGCAAAGGTTGGTAAGGACTGGGTAATCGTTCCATCGATCCCAGCGGCAACCAATGACCTTTACCGTCATGTTGAGTTCACCGGAGCAGGAGTTGACGTAGCTGTTCGCATCTACATCGACCGCGTATTGGTAGACACAATCAACCTAACCACTAACTAGTCACTACTTATTAGTTAGCGAAAAGTAACAACTAACCCCCAGGCCCGTAGGCCTGGGGGTTAGTTGTTGAAGCAGATACCTGTGAGATGAGTCACAGGTTTTGATATCACGTCTTGAGGTTTCTTGCCGGGCGGCAACTACGCCCAGTTGGGGACTGGCTGGATTGCTCTTTGTTGGGTGAGTGCAGTAAGTGGTTGTGTGAATCATGTTCGGAACCAAGAATCTGGCGGCTGTGTTCGGTAATTGTTCCTTCATCCACGCTTAACCTCAGGCATGTCATGGACACTAAGGTCTGCGCTATTGGGTCTTGTGAACCAGCACCAGAAACGGAAGTTGGAACCTCGCAAAGGTGGCGATTCGGGAGTTGATCCTGGAGCAGCTACTGAAGCGTTTCTATGTTTATAAGCGCTTCAGTAACTCCATTGGTGAGCGAGGGGCTGTTGCTGGCTCCGGCCAGTTCTTCCAAGCCTTGACCCTGTTCGGTCGAAGCATGAATAAGGTCAAAATTCGTGGCTAATCAACCCCAGGCCTAAGGACCTGGGGTTGATTTGTTTACAGTGGAGTTCTGCCTTCAGGCAGCGGGTAGTCTGTACGAATGAAATTTGGTCTCCGGGCGGTTTTATCAACTTTTATCTTGGCTGCTTCGGTAGTTGTGCCAGTAACCAGCGCTAGTGCTAATGGTTGCGGCGTTAACTCTGGTGGGCCCTTTGATGGGGGAGACGGTTCTTCAGGGAGTCCATTCCTGGTCAGTACGGCAACCCAACTTGCATCAATGGAGACCAATGCCTGTCTTACCAATTCATACCATTTCAAGCAGACCGCAGACATCAGTCTGGCTGGGCTTAGTTGGACACCGCTTGGAACAGCTTTTGAATTCAACGGGACTTATGACGGAAATTTCAAAACGATCACTGACTTGTCTCTAACGGGGGGAACCAACGTCGGTCTCTTTGGCACCATCAATGGCGCCACCATAAAAAATCTTCGCCTTGTTGACGCTAGCGTTTCTGGCTCTGGTTTCGCTGGGGCTGTCGCAGCTTTTACTAAGGCTGGTTCTACCCTGGACAAATTGATGATCGTGAACGCGAGCGTGACTAGCACGGGCAACAATGCCGGAGGCGCGACCGGAATGACACAGGGTGCCAGAAGCTACCTCTCGAAAATTTCGGTTGATGCTTCAGTTAGTGCCGCCGGCAATGCCGGAGGAGTGGTCGGGCAGGTTGAATTTGTCTCTGGAACAGTCTCCGATGTTTCTTTCACTGGGTCTGTGACGTCTACGGGCCAAATGTCAGGTGGGATCGTGGGTTACGGAATTGCCCAGACCATTGAGAACGCCTACTCACTGGGCACAATCACTGGTGGAACTGTCTACCGCGGTGGTGTGCTTGCAAGAGATGGCAATGGAGCCGGGGTTGTTACAAACTCGTTTTTTCTAGGTTCCGGTGTTACTCAGCTCAGTTCTAACTACGCAACAGCAAAGACCACACTTGAGCTTGCAGACATTTCCACCTTCACATCATGGTCAATGACCGATGATCGTGCAGCGGTCATCGACGGCAGCGCCACTGAGACTTGGATCTCTCACTCAGCTGTGAATTCTGGTTATCCGGTGTTGGTCTGGCAGGTCGATGCTGGATTTGTGACAGTTCCTGCTCCAGCTGTTGTTACACCCGCTCCCTATGCGGGCCCGCTGGTTGTAAATCTGGCGCGTGAAGTAGTGAAGTCTTCGGGTGGTCAGAGATTGACCCTGAAGGGCTATCGTCTGAACTTGATTACTGGTCTCAGTGTGGATGGGATTCAGTTGAACATTGAGTCTTTGGAGACTGGGGAATTGACTGCTGTTCTTCCAGTTCTTTCTGCGGGATTGAAGGACCTGGTCATCGTCTCAAGTCAGGGGCAACTAACTCATCAGGATGCTTTGTTAGTGGTTGCAGCGCCTGAAGCAACTACAAGTGCTGCGAAGGTCAATGCAGGTTCCTTCAAGGGCTACGTAGCTGTTTACGCTAAGGGTTATGAAGGATCAAGACTTAGTGCAAAGGTTGGAAATGGCTGGATAGTTGTACCAGCACTTGCATCTGACTTCGAGCGCGTAGTTCAGTTCACCGGAGCAGGAGTTGACGTAGCTGTTCGCATCTACATCGACCGTGTATTGGTAGACACGATCAACCTCACTACAAAGTAGACACCAACCACCAGTTGGAAGCTGACCCCAATGCCGAATTGGCAGGCAACTAAAGCTGTCCGTACAGATTTGGATTCAGTTGTTAGCCAGGGAGTATATTTTCGGAACTAGCTTCTTGGGGGAGACAAGTGAAGAAAGTAATTATTGGGGTTCTGTCAGCCGCCGTATTGGCATTTGGTTTAGTGCCAGCACAAGCTGCCACTGAGTATGTTGCGAGACAGAAAACTTTGAGTGACGCAATCGGGAGTGCAACGGCGCTGAACTCAAAACAGAAATTGGAAATCAAGTCGGTTGTGGATGCCAATCCCTATGCCGAGAAGTTCATTTGCACCGGAATCCGCCTGGAAGGGCAGCCTCTCAGCATGAACATTGTTGTTCGCAAGCGAGCTAAGGCTGCTTGCGAATATGCCAAGTCTTTGAATCCCGCACTTTCTACCTGGTTCCAGAACAAACCGACCAAAGCACCCAGTTACAACGGTCGAGTGCTGCTGACTCTGAAGATCCCTGCAGACAAGGCAGATGCGGTTCCTGAAGGCTATGTTGAGACTGAGGCTATTGATTGGAAGATCAACCCCGATTACAAGGTCGGTAAACCCTGCAGTGGTGATTTTGGTTGGCAGGTTCTCGGCTTGAACTCTCTGAACCAACCGGCCTATTTGCGTTGCAGTAATCCTCGAGGCGGAAAGTTTCGGGTTGACACCAGAATGGTGAAGTTCGACCCCCTTACAAAGAAGCCCTTGGTGCCAGAGGCTGTTCCGGCAAAGACTCTATTTGGCTACTCACCTAATCTCTATATCGTTCCGCAGATTGTTGACACCGTCCCGAAGACGGTGTTGATTACTGGTGCCTTCGATGACTTCGCCCAGTGCAAAATCGCTGAAGTAAATGATGGCTCCGCTGACAAAAGCTTTGGTTTTCCGCTGCCTGCTGCGAGAGCTCGGTTGAGTGATGATTTTAAGATTTTGGTCGTGCCAGTTCAGTTCACCGATCACAAGACAACTAGTAAGCCAGCAGAGGATATGGCTGATGTAATTTCCGCCTTGAGTAATTTCTATGAGCGGGCCGCTTCTGTTCCAATTGCATTTAACTGGACAATCCCAGACAGTTATTACCAAATGGGAAAGACCATCGATTCCTTTAATTTGGACATTGCGTTTAATGACCCACAGGGGTTCTGGGGTGTTTACAGGCCTTACGTTGAAGCGGCCCTGGCGCTTGCGGATGACACGTATGACTTCAGTTTGTTCGATGCCGTGATTATTGAAGAACCTAGGAGCGTCACAGATGATGAGCACGGATCGTTTATTCCTGTGGTTCCAGAAAATGGAACCAGGGTTTCAAGTGACGATGGTCTAATGAATGCGCTTCTCATCACGGGCGGTGACCAAAACCGCGATATTGCAAACTGGATTCATGAGTTTGGCCATCTGCTTGGACTGCCTGACAGGAACAGGCAGGCAAATTCAACCAATGGTTTTGGAATCATGTTCGGTTGGTATGGAGCACCGGAGATGACCGCTTGGTCCAGATGGCAGCTTGAAATCTTGCAAGATAAGCAAGTTGACTGCAAAACAGACACTGCTACCTCCACCCACTTGATTCGCCCGGTTGCCTGGACAGGGGATTACCAAAAGGCAGTTGTGATTCCTGTTTCAGATCATGAGGTGATTGTCGTCGAATCAAGAAGGCGCCAAGGCTATGA
>JAQWUU010000041.1 GCA_029241985.1 Aquiluna sp.
CGTAAGCCACGAGTTCTCAACCATCGCCGGAGTAAAGGAAGATGTTGTTGAGGTAATCCTGAACATCAAAAACCTTGTCGTCTCATCAGAGCACGATGCTCCAGTGGTTGCACACCTAACAAAGAGTGCTGCCGGTCCAGTGACCGCCGCAGACATTCAGGTTCCTGCAGGTGTTGAGGTTCACAACCCAGAATTGCTGCTTGCAACCCTGAACGCTAAGGGCAAGCTTGAGATCGAGTTCATCATTGAGCGCGGTCGTGGCTATGTGCAGGCTTCTCAGAACCGTAACCCAGATGCAGAGGCCGGCGTGATTCCGGTTGACTCCATCTACAGCCCAGTTTTGAAGGTCTCTTACCGTGTTGAGGCAACTCGTGCCGGTGAGTTCACTAACTTCGACAAGCTAATTGTTGACGTTGAGACCAAGTCTTCGGTTGAGCCTCGCGATGCCATCGCATCCGCAGGTTCCACCCTTGTTGAGCTCTTCGGTCTAGCCAAGGAGCTAAACGAAGAGGCAGAGGGAATCGAGATTGGGCCAGCCCCAGTCGAGGTTGCAACCTCTAACGAACTCAGCACTCCGATTGAGGATCTGGACCTTACCGTTCGTTCCTACAACTGCCTAAAGCGCGAAGGAATCAACACCGTCTCAGAGCTAATCGCCTTGAGCGAAGATCAGTTGATGAACATCCGCAACTTCGGCTCAAAGTCAGTCGATGAGGTTCGCGACAAGCTCACCGAGCTTGGACTGAAGTTCAAGGACGCCGTCCCAGGTTTCGATTCTGCTTACTTCGGTGGCGGTTTCGACGAAGACCAGATCTAATTCCTAGACCCGCAAGGAGAAACTAATGCCTACCCCAACAAAGGGCCCACGCCTCGGAGGCGGTCCCGCCCACGAGCGCCTAATGCTCAACAACATGGCGACATCGCTTTTCATGCACAAGCGAATTGTCACCACCGAGACCAAGGCCAAGCGCCTGCGTCCCGTTGCAGAGCGTCTGGTGACATTCGCGAAGCGTGGAGACCTAGCAGCGAGGCGTAAAGTCATGCAGCAGATCTTGGACAAGTCAATTGTTCACGAGCTGTTCGCTGAGATTGCTCCATTGGTTGCAGACCGTGAGGGTGGCTACACCCGCATCACCAAGCTCGGCTTCCGTAAGGGCGATAATGCCCCTATGGCAGTGATTGAGCTTGTTCTTGAAAAGGTCGAGCCAAAGCCCAAGTCATCGAAGACCAAGCTAGTTAACAACATCGCTACCACTCAAGCTGCAGAGCCAGTGGCCGAAGAGGTTGTTGAAGAAGCAGTCGACGCTGTAGAGGCCGAGGTCGTTACAGAAGCTCCAGTTGAGGCTCCAGCCGCAGAAGCTGCTGAAGCACCGGCTGCCGAGGCTGAAGCCGCTCCAGAGGCTGCTGCGGAAGAGGTAGCGGAAGCTGTCGCTGACGAGGCGACTGAAGAGCCTAAGGCCTAAAGCCGAACAGAAACTAAGAATTTCAAATGTACAAACCCGCTGGTGATACTGGCGGGTTTGTCCGTTTTCGGCTTGATTTAGCCTACGACGGCACAGACTTCGTGGGTTGGGCAAAGCAGCCTGGACATAGAACTGTTGCAGGTGAGGTCATAAAAACCTTCGAAAAAATCTTTGGCGAGACTAACGATGATTTTGCCATGCGGGTTGCAGGCAGGACCGATGCCGGCGTCCATGCAAAGCACCAGGTTTGCCACCTCGACATTCCTGAAGACAGAATTGTGCGCATCGGTCGCGATCCGCTAAATGCGAAACGTTTGAATACCCTTCTGCCCGATGATGTGATCGCTCACGAGTTCAATCCGATCAGTAGCGATTTCGATGCCAGATTCAGTGCTCTCGGTAGGCATTACCGCTACACGATTGCGGACACACAAAACAAGAAAGACCCAAGGCTGGTCCGTTATGCGCTGGAGTATAAGAGACCGCTGGAGGTTGACGTGCTCAATGAGGCAGCCGCTGTATTGGTGGGTCTGAATGACTTTGCGGCGTTTTGTAAACCGCGAAAAGGCGCCAGCACCATCAGAAATCTCAAGGAGTTTTACGCCGTTAGGCAACCGGATGGATTGATCACAATCGAAATTCACGCTGATGCTTTTTGCCACAACATGGTCAGGGCACTTGTGGGATCGATAGTGGCGGTAGCTGATTCTCGAATCACGGTGGCTGATTTAGGTCGCGTGCTGGAAACCGGCAGTCGAGGAAATCGATTCCGAGTTGTGGCGGCAAAAGGACTTAGTTTGGAGTCGGTTGACTACCCAAATCCCAAGGAATATGCCAAACAGGCGGATTTGACAAAGGTAATGCGGAAAATCATTGATAATTCTGTTTGACCCAACCCCTATCAATCCCCTAGACTTGCCACTTGGTTCGGCATTGCCGACAGGTTTGAAACCGCCTAGAAACGCGGAATCACACAAACGAAATTATGAGGTAATTTAGCGTGCGTACTTATTCGCCAAAGGCCAGCGAGCTGAGCCACGAGTGGTTTGTCATTGACGCCAATGACATTGTGCTCGGTCGTCTTGCATCACACACAGCAACCCTGTTGCGAGGCAAGCACAAGCCAACTTTTGCGGCCCACATGGACAATGGTGACTTCGTCATCATCATCAACGCCGAGAAGGTTGCGTTGACCGGCTCCAAGCTTGCTCAGAAGAAGGCCTACCGCCACTCTGGCTACCCAGGTGGGCTAACAGCTACCACCTACGCCGAGCTAATGGAGAAGAACCCTATTCGCGCGGTCGAGAAGGCCATTCGCGGAATGCTTCCTAAGAACTCACTTGGCGAGCAGCAGTTTTCAAAGCTAAAGGTTTATGTAGGCAACGACCACCCACACGTGGCCCAGCAGCCAAAGCCTTTCATTATCGATCAGATCGCTCAGTAAGGAACATGGCCTTGGCAGAAAACAAAGTCGAAGAGACTGCAGTAGAGACAGAAGTTACTTCTTACTCAACAGAGTCAGAGCCAGTGAAGTCTGTGCGCTCTCGCGGAAACCTAACACAGCCGGGTGCTGGACTGGGTCGCCGTAAGGAGGCCGTTGCTCGTGTTCGTCTGGTTCCTGGAACAGGCAAGATCACAGTCAACAGCCGCGTCTTCGAAGAGTACTTCCCAAACAAGCTGCACCAGCAGCTAATCACCGACCCGTTTAAGGTTCTAGAGCTGCAGGGTGCTTACGACGTAGTCGCACGCATCGATGGCGGCGGAATTGCTGGACAGGCCGGAGCGCTAAGGCTCGGGATCTCTCGTGCACTAAACGAGATGGACACCGAGAACAACCGTGCCACCTTGAAGAAGGCTGGATTCCTGCGCCGTGACTCACGCATCATCGAGTCGAAGAAGGCCGGTCTAAAGAAGGCTCGCAAG
>JAQWUU010000042.1 GCA_029241985.1 Aquiluna sp.
CGAGGGTCTACTCAAGTGATCCGTCTCCTTCTGATCGGCCCTCCGGGTGCTGGCAAGGGGACTCAGGCAGCACTTCTTGCAACCCGCTTCGGCATACCTGCCATCTCAACCGGAGATATCTTTCGCGAGAATGTTGCGGGAAAAACTGAGCTAGGGGTAGAAGCCAAGGGCTATATGGACCGCGGTGAATATGTTCCTGATGCTCTGACAAATGCACTTGTTCGGGACCGGCTCTCAAAACCAGATTGCCAAAGTGGCTTCTTGCTAGACGGCTACCCGAGGACAATCGATCAGGTGCATGAGCTTGACAACATTCTTCGTGAAAACGGAACCAAGCTAGACATCGTGGTGCAAATAACTGCAGACACCGAAGAGCTTGTGTCCAGGCTTGCAAATCGAGCCATTGAGCAGGGTCGAGCGGATGATACCCCAGAGGTTATTCGCACCCGTCAGGCTGTCTATGAAGAGCAAACCGCACCACTTATTGATGTTTATGCAGCAAGGTCGCTGGTTGCAATGGTCGATGGCTTGGGAGAAGTCGAGACTGTCACAGCGAGGATTACTGAGGTTTTAGCTGCACGCGGCCTCGGCGATTTTTAGGGCATTTAGAAAACCTGAAATGCGCAAAAGCTTTGAACTAAAAACTCCGGATCAAATCCGTAAAATGCGCAAAGCCGGCCTCCTAACCGCCAAAGCCTTGGCCGCCGTGCGAGCAGGCATAAAGCCAGGTGTAACGACACTCGAACTTGATCAAATTGCCGAAGAGACCATACGAGCTGGCGGCGGGATTCCCAATTTTCAGTTGGTGCCTGGCTATTTCCACACTGTGTGTGCGTCTGTGAATTCAACAGTTGTCCACGGCATTCCATCAAATCAAGTTCTTGAGGCTGGGGACATAGTTTCTATTGACTGCGGTGCAGAAATCGATGGCTGGAATGGCGATAGCGCTTTTTCGATGGTTGTTCCGGGGGCTGAGGGCGAGTTGGTGGACCAGCGCCAAACGCTGTCCGATGTCTGCGAGGGGTCACTCTGGGCAGGCATTGCCGCGCTTGCAAAGGCCAAAAAACTCAACGAGGTTGGCATAGCTGTTCAGGATTACGTGCTTGGCGCAGGCCCATATGGGATTTTGGAGCAGTACGTTGGCCACGGTATTGGAAGGTCGATGCACGAGGACCCTGCTGTTTTCAACTACAAGGTTCGTGATGCAGGTCCGAAAGTGCTGCCAGGCCTGTGTGTTGCTATTGAACCAATGATTACCACTGGGGACCAAGAAACCTTTGTTCAGGACGATGACTGGGGTGTTGCAACAGTGGATTCATCCGATGGAGCGCATTGGGAGCACTCGGTTGCAGTGCATGAAGGCGGCATTTGGGTTCTCACGGCAGTCGATGGTGGCGTCGAAGGTCTGCGGCCTTTTGGAATTGTGCCAGTTTCTTTGGATTAGCCACTAGCATTAGGTTAGAAAACCCCCTAGTATTGAGCCTTGGCGTTTCTGCGTGAAAACCTTTTGATTTTTCTCAAGATTTTTGCGTGTTTGTAACGCTGACAAGTAGTGAATAAGTGAGTGCATGGCCAATAAAGACGGCGTAATTGAGATCGAGGGATCGGTCGTTGAAGCGCTACCCAACGCAATGTTTCGGGTGGAGCTAACCAACGGACACCTAGTATTAGCCCACATCTCAGGAAAAATGCGACAGCACTACATTCGAATTCTCCCCGGAGACCGAGTGATTGTTGAACTGTCGACATACGACCTGACTCGCGGCAGAATTATTTACCGCTACAAGTAGAAAGATAAGAGCATGAAGGTAAACCCAAGCGTCAAGACCATTTGCGATAAGTGCAAGGTCATTCGCCGTCACGGCAACGTGATGGTTATCTGTGAGAACCCTCGTCACAAGCAGCGCCAGGGCTAATAAGCCCTACCCAAAACTAAATAAGCAAGAGGCAGCACCAAGCTAAAAAAGCTAACCCTCGGTTTGAAGGCCGGGGCTCAACAAAGCCATGTTGGGGCGGAGCTGCCAAAGACCTTCAAAAAACGAAAGATAAATCAAATGGCACGTATTTCCGGAGTGGATATTCCTCGCGAGAAGCGAGTAGTAATCTCCCTCACTTACATCTATGGCATTGGAAACACTCGCTCTCGCGAGATCCTGAAAGCCACCAAAATTTCTGAAGACATCAGAGTCAAAGACCTAACTGACGACCAGTTGATCGCACTGCGTGACAACATCGATCAGAACCTCAAGGTTGAGGGTGACCTCCGCCGTGAAGTTGCAGCCGACATCCGCCGCAAGGTTGAAATCGGTTCATACGAAGGAATTCGTCACCGTAAGGGCCTTCCGGTCCGCGGACAGCGCACCAAGACCAATGCACGTACACGCAAGGGTCCAAAGCGCACCGTAGCAGGCAAGAAGAAGG
>JAQWUU010000043.1 GCA_029241985.1 Aquiluna sp.
TTCAGCTGGGTCATGGTCTTGATTGGCATGTCCGTAAGATCGCCAGAGATCATAAACAACGTGAGCTTTTTGGTGCTGTTCCCCTTGACGTTCCTGTCCAACGCATTTGTGCCGAGTGACACCCTGCCGACCCCTTTGAGAATCTTTGCGGAGTGGAACCCGGTGAGCGCTCTAATTCAGGCTTGCAGGCAGCTGTTTGGAAATATTCCGGCTGGTATACCCGTGAGCGAGAGTTTCACAACACAAAACGCTCTACCAATTGTCCTCATTGGCATTGGCGCCCTACTGGTTATCTTCATCCCAGCTAGCATCTTGAAATTCAAGGCGCTAGCAAAGGCCTAAATTACCCCGGCTCGTTTGAGCCGGTCTAGCGCTGCATCTTCAATTGGAGAATCGGGCCCAATTGCAAAGCGCATGAATCTCAACAGGTTGGTAGTTACCGGCCTCAGAAGCCAAAGCGGCAGCCCCTTCATCCCAATCATGTCCTGATACTGCTTTGGCATAGATGCGAGCGCCGAGTGAAACAGCAGCGCATAGACAGGCTTTGCAAGCAGCGGCAGTGGTGCTTTCCGGATCCACTTGATAACCGCCCTGGTTTCCTCGGTAACCGTCAGCTCTGGCTTGAACCCGTCCAATGTTTCCAAAAGCTCGGCCTCGCTCATTGGCGCAGTCTTTAGCCCAAGCGGTCCAACAGATTTTGACCACAGTGCCACGTAGGAATCAGCTCCACCTGGAATAGGTCGTTTCGAATAGTTCTGATGAGCGCGCAGGAATGAGTCCATGAACGCTACATGCACCCAGAGCAGCAAGTCCTTATCAGCCGCCCTATAGGGCTTGATTGTTTGCTCAGCCGTTTCATACTCTCCGCTAACAGACTTATGCATGCGGTTTACCCTGCCAGCCTCGCCCTTTACGGCCTCAATTGAACCGAAGGTGGTTACCGTCAACCACCTGATGGTTCCAGAAAGTCTCCCGAGTGGATCTGCTTCGTATCTTGAGTGCTGTGATACACCGGTGAGTGAACCCGGGTGGAGTGCTTGCATGAGCAGCGCCCTTACGCCACCGACCAGGGTTGAGAAGTCACCGTGAACGACCCACGGGGCATCCGTTGGGAGGTAAAAGCCGGGCTCGTCACCTGCGGCAACAACCTCTAGCCATGGTGGTATTCCATCCGTTGCACCCGAGAGGAGTTTGCGAAATCTGCGCGACAGGCTCTCCTGGAGTGCATTATTTGACAATGTGTTGCCTAACCTTGTTTATGACGATCAAAGGACATAACCATGACAGAAGCCGAACTAATCCGCGAGTTTGAAAAAAACCGACTTCACATAATTTTGGCTCAACTCGCGCCAACGGCTCTGCTGGCATTTGCAGCATTTGCGACCCCAACAATTGCCACCTATGAGATGGCAATTGTCCACGCCTTTGCTCTAATCCTGCTGGCCTCTGGGATCCTTGGTGCCTTGGCTGAATACTCTGCTGCATCTCAGGCCCAAGCGGTGCTGGATGACCTCAAGAAGCTCCCCGATGAATCTTCTTTGCGTTCGAGGCTAATTAGCTTCAGGCCCTGGCTAGAAGTAGTGAAGTTTGTGACCCCTGCCATTTTCATTGGCATCTTTGCCTTGATTCTTGCTGGTCTTTATCTCTAGAGAAGAGCAGCTAACAATTCAGGTCTTGGCCCGATAGGTCTTCACCTGACAGATAGCGATCAACTATTTCGCCAACGCAAGCATTAGAGCCGTAGACGGTGTGCCCCTCGCCCTGATAGGTCAATAGATTCGACCCGCCAATCAGCGAATTCAACGTTACTGCCTGCTCATAGGGAGTTGCTGGATCACCGGTGGTGCCGATGATTAGCGGGGCAGTTTTTGGTGTGACCTCGAAATTCAATACTCGGTTGCCAATTCCGGCTGGCCAACCTTCGCACGAGCTTTCCCCGTAGGCAAAGTACTTTCCAAAAACTTGGCTGGCATCAGTTATTTCCGCGGTCAGGTCTTTTTCAGATAATGGGTAAGTCTTTTCATCGGCACAAGCGATTGCATAGTTGGCTTCAACCAGGTTTGTGAGGTAGCCATCATCTGAACTTCGGTCGTTATAGAAATCTGCCAGCAGCAGCAGCATCGTGCCATCGCCACTGAGGGCATCCTCGATGCCCGCTGACAAGTACTCCCAGCTATCTTCGGAGTAAAGAGTGACAATGATTCCTGCAATTGCTGACGATAGGGCAAGGTCTCTGTTGTAATCGGTTGGGAGTGTTCCGTTTTCAAGGTTTGCAAGGATTCCCGCGAT
Source organism: Aquiluna sp. (assembly GCA_029241985.1). Taxonomy (GTDB): domain Bacteria; phylum Actinomycetota; class Actinomycetes; order Actinomycetales; family Microbacteriaceae; genus Aquiluna. The sequence goes on from JAQWUU010000043.1 coordinate 2,290, forward strand.
GGTGTCTTTGGCCTCGCTCAAATCCCTGGGAAGCGGGCAAGAGATTTGTTCAAAACAATCCAAGAGGTAAGCATCTAGGGCTTTATCAAAACCCCTGATTTGCCCAAGCAGTGCAAGGTCTGGATCAATTGTCGGGTCTACCGCTCCATCCAAGACAAACAAACCGACGTTTTCCGGATACAGCACGGCATAAGTCGCGCCAAGTTCAGTTCCGTAGCTAAAGCCAAGAAAATCCAAGAGTTCGCTGTCAGTAATAACCCGAAGGAATTCCATGTCGTTGGCAGTTTGCTGAGTGTTGAAATAACCGGTGCTGATCTCTCCTTGGCAGGATTCACCAAACTTTTTTGCAAGGTTGGCTGAGTAGGTGATGTCGTCATCGGTGCCAAATCGATAGGGAGATGCGCCATACAATAACTGGTCCTTGAGCCCCAAGTTGCTGCATGTCACTGGAGAGCTATTCCCCACACCTCGGGGGTCAAAAGCAATCACCTGGAAGTTCTTTCTAAGGTATTCACTTCCTAAAGACTCATAAGAGCCCAGCATCCACTCAATCGCAGAGGAGCCTGGCCCACCGGGGTTTGCAAGCATGGGTCTAAGACCAGCAGTCCCCTCGGCTCGCATGAGGGCAATTGAAAGCAACTCGCCTTCTGGATCCTCCCAGTCAATTGGCACGGCAACCTCTGTGCACTCAAAGCCTTGATAGCAACTCTCCCACTCCAACACTTGATCAAAAAGCGAAACACTGCCGCTGGCGACATCGTCAACTGGGTCATTTTCAACCACTTGAGTGCAGCCGCTAAGGGCAAGTGCGGCAACGAGCAATAAGGCTCTAAGCCGCAACATCTTGTCTCAAAATCATTGTGGTGCACAGAGATTCCAGAACCAAAAGGTCTCTAGCGTTGGATGCTAAACGCTTTCTTGACAGGGCAATTGCATCCAACACGGCAATGCTCGCGGTGGCAGATGTGCCAAGCTGGCGCAATTGAAGTTCTTGAGCCATTTCCTCATTAATTAGCGGGCTATTGGCTTCTAGCTGCAACGACAAAACGTCACGATAAAAGCTCTCCGCATCGGTGAAAATACGATCGATTCCATCACGCAGTGCTCTGGTGTTCCGTCGCTTCTGGTTGTCTTCCAAATCTTTGAATGCAGAGCGCAAGTTTGGTGGGATTCTTTCATCAACTGCTAACCCGTAGGCAATCATAAGGTGTTCTTTTTCGCTCTTATCTCGCTCAAGAGCTAAAGCCTCAGCATCACGTTTGGCGACACCGAGTAGTTTTTCAGCTGCAAGCATCGCCTTGCTCAGATTAGTAATCCCAGCAATTTCTCTTAGGGTTTCTGCCCGTCGAGATCTAGCATCTTGAGAGATAGCGAGTCTTCTTGCCATTCCAACATGGTTCTGGGCTTGCCTGGCACTCTTTAGGGCAAGCTCACGGTCAACCTTGTCCCGTTGAACCAACAGCTCAGCCACCTCATCAACACTTGGCAGGCGCAACAGCAGGTTTCTGGTTCTGGAACGAATGGTGGGAAGCAGGTCTGAGACACTCGGGGCACAAAGAATCCATATGGTTTTGTCTTGGGGCTCCTCAAGCGCTTTAAGTAAAACGTTGGAGGTGCGCTCAGCCATGCGATCACTGTCTTCGATAATCACAATCCGGTATTCACCGATTGTGCTGTTCATCGCTGACTTTTGAACCAGGTCGCGCACCTCATCGATGCTTATGACCACTCGCTCAGTTGCCAAAGTTAAGACATCCGGGTGAGCACCCGCCATCACCAGTGAGCATTGCTGGCAGCTGCCACAACCGTTCGCTTCACACTGCAAAGCTGCTGCAAATGATCTTGCAAGTAGCGACCTGCCAGATCCTGCCGGACCAGTAAATAGCCAGGCATGGTGGACGCCAGAAGCTTTTGCTAAAGCAGCTCGTTGCAGCTGTTCTATCGCCTCTGGCTGCCCAAGCAGTTCATCAAAAACAGCGGAGGACATTTATTTCAACCCAAAAGCTTTTACTCGGGCAATCACCGCTTCGTGTATTTGATCGACACTTAAGGAGGCGTCTATGACCTCGAAGCGGGGCTTTACCGAAAGCTCCAAGTACTGTTGTCTCGCTCGAGCAAAGAAATCAACTTTCTCGCTCTCTAATCGATCCGGTTCAGTCCCTGTGTCATCGCGACGTGCCAGTGCCTGTTCGGCTGGAAGGTCAAGCAGGAAGGTTAGGTCTGGCTCAAGCCCACCTACCGCCCAGAGTGAAATCTCTTGAACTTCAGTAACTGATAGCTCTCTGGCTGCTCCCTGGTAAGCCACCGAGGAATCGTAGTAGCGGTCGGACAGCACCACAACGCCCTTTTCTAGAGCAGGCAAAATCTTTGTGGCAACGTGGTGAGCACGGTCGGCTGCATATAGAAGGGCCTCTGCTCTGGGAGCAACATCACCTTTTCTGTGCAGCAGTAGGTGGCGTATTTCTTGACCCAGTTCCGTGCCGCCTGGTTCCATTGTTCGAAGAACTTGGTGGCCGTTTTCCAGCAGCCACGCCTCTAGAAGGTCCAACTGAGTGGATTTACCAACTCCGTCGATTCCCTCAAAGGTTATAAACATCTTCTACCGCTTTTTTCTGGTCGTCTTTTTCTGGGTCTTCGGTGCCTCACCGGGCTCCACCCCTAGTTTCTCACGGCGAATCGCTAGGAGCTCATAGGCACGGTCGTTGCTTATCTCGTCCAGTGGCTCGTCCTTTGGCACCGTTGCATTCACAACACCGTCAGAAACGTAGGTTCCAAACTGCCCAGTCTTAGCAACAACGTTTAGTTTCGACGCTGGATCTTCGCCAAATTCACGAAGTGGCGTTGCCGCAGTCCGGCGGCCACCGTACTTCGGCTGCTTGTATATCTCCAGTGCACCTTCAAGGTCCAGCTCAAAAATTTGCTCTTCGGTTTCAAGAGAACGTGAGTCAGTTCCACGCTTCAGATAGGGACCGAATTTTCCATTTTGAGCCGTGATTTCAGTCTCGTTTTCAGGATCTATTCCGATCACTCGAGGCAATGACAACAGCTTCAATGCATCTTCGTAGCTCACCGTGTCCACGGCCATAGTTTTGAAAAGAGAGGCGGTTTTTGGCTTCGGGTTACTCTCGTCAACCAGTGTTATGTAAGGGCCGTAGCGACCGTCCTTCACGATAATGTCGAGTCCAGACTCTGGCTCCTGACCTAAAACGCGATCGCTAGCGGGAGGAGCGTTGACCAGCTCGATCGCCTTTTCGTGGGTCAATTCGTCCGGGCTTAGGTCAACCGGGATGTTTACGATCCTGCGCTCCTCGTTTTCCATGATCTCGAGGTAAGGACCATACTTACCGGTTCTAAGGTTGATGCCCTCTGAAATTTCGAAGGTATTAATCGCCCTTGGGTCACTTTCCCCAAGACTCTCAACCGTTGACTGAAGTCCTTTATCGCCGAAGTAGAAACTCTTTAGCCAGGTGGACCTGTCTAACTCGCCAAGCGCAATTCGGTCAAGATCTGATTCCATTTTCGCAGTGAATGCATAGTCCACTAGGTCGCCGAAGTTCTCCTCTAAGAATCTTGTCACCGTAAACGCAATCCACTCCGGAACTAGTGCACTGCCCTTCTTGATCACATACCCCTTAGAGATAATCGTCGAGATAATTGCGGCATATGTCGATGGTCGACCAATTCCCTGCTCTTCAAGCGCCTTCACTAGGGAAGCTTCGGTATATCTTGCAGGTGGAGAGGTTGAGTGATCCTTTGCTTCAATGTCAGAAACACTTAGCTCGTTGCCAACTGCCAAAACTGGCATCTTGGCACTTTGGGTTTCTTTGCCATCTTCTTGAGCTTCTTGATAGACAGCCATGAAACCTGGGAAGAGGACAGTAGTTCCAGATGCCGAAAACTCGGCCGTCTTTGAATCAACGGTGGTTTGGAACTTGACCGTGGTTGTCGAAAGCTTGGCATCGGCCATCTGAGAGGCAACTGTTCTTCGCCAAATCAAGTCATATAGAAGGTGTGATCTTCCCTGCAGCACCTTCTTCAGCTCATCCGGATGCGCAAAGCTTTCACCAGATGGGCGAATTGCCTCGTGAGCCTCCTGAGCGTTTTTGGACTTGGCACCGTAGGTTCTTGGCGACGCAGCAACACTGTCCGGACCAAAAAGCTGCTTTGCCGAGGCGATTGCAGCGGTAATTGCCTGCCCAGAAAGATTTGGGGAGTCGGTCCTCATGTACGTAATGTGACCCTCTTGGTAAAGCATTTGAGCGGTGTCCATAGTCTGCTTGGCGCTCATGCCAAGTTTCTTGGACGCTTCTTGCTGAAGGGTTGAGGTTGTGAAAGGCGCGTATGGCTTTCTGGTGGAAGGTTTCGCTTCAACGCCGGTGACCGAAAGAGTTTGGTTTGCCAGGTTGGCGGCAAGCTCTGCTGCCTCCGCGCTTGAAAGCACAAGAACTTCCTGCACTAGTTTTCCGTCCGAGTCAAAGCTCTTGCCGCCAGCCAGTTTTTGCCCGCCTAGAACAGTTAATTTCGCCTCAAACTCAATCGAATCTTTTTCGAGTTTTGCAGTGACCGAAGAATATGACGCTGAGGAAAAAGCCATTCGCTCGCGTTCACGCTGAACAATCATTCTCATCGCCGGTGATTGCACTCGGCCGGCGGAAAGACCGCGGTTGATCTTTCGCCACAGCACTGGCGAAATTTCATATCCGACAAGGCGGTCAACAACTCTTCTGGTTTCCTGAGCCTCGACAAGGTTGTCATCCAGAGCTCTGGTGTTCCTGGCGGCCTCTTCGATGGCATCCTTGGTGATCTCGTTGAAAACCATTCGATGAACTGGAACTTTGGGCTTCAGGACCTCAAGCAGGTGCCATGCAATTGCTTCACCCTCGCGGTCCTCATCGGTTGCGAGAAAGAGTTCGTCGCAGCCCTTCATAGCTTTTTTAAGGTCGCTTACTGTTTTCGACTTGCCTGGAGACACTACATACATAGGCTGAAAATCATTGTCGATGTCAATTGAAAACTTGCCCAGTGGGCCTTTTTTCTTGTCTGCTGGAACGTCTCTTGGCTCAGCCAAGTCTCGGATGTGACCAACCGAGGCTAAGACTTCGTAATCATTTCCTAGGTATTTGGAAATTGTTTTAGCCTTTGCGGGCGACTCAACAATCACGAGTTTCTTAGCCAAAATGCTCCTAGTTATCTACGTTGGCGAGCCCGCTACCGAGTCAGCAGTAAAGTTCACAAAACCCGATTGCTTGGTCAGTGTGACGCTCGCATCGGTTCCGACAATACGACACTTTTTTGTGAAAGCACCATTAGAAACTGCAATCAGGTCCGCATTTTCACAAGGAATGCCAGAAACCAGCCCCCTTATTGTGTCTGCGGCTGTCAAGGAAGCAGCATCTGCAACCAGCTGCGATCTAACCTTGGCATGGGCTAAATCGGTGGCAATCGTAACTGCAAGAAGCAGAAAAGTAATCGCTCCAACGAAGATCAGTGACATCGCAGCAGCAGAGCCACGATCTACTTTCCAACTGGAAGCATGCAGAGTGTGCTCTTGATTGGAAGCAGCATCTGTCGAGACAGGGTTACGCAAATTTTCCTCCCTTGAATAGATTGAGTGAGTAGGTACTTCGGATCAATGCTTGGGTCCTGACCCAAAGAGATCGCTCTAGTAGCTTCAAAAACCTTTGATTCGATTGCAATGCGTTCGGCAGCAAAAGTCACCGAACCGAGAACGAATGTGAACAACATGATCAGGGCCGGTAACAGCAGCATGAACTCTGCTGTTACCGCTCCCCGGTCGTTATCCAATACCAATAGCACTGGCGATCAAGTTGAACAGCAGCGACCTGACTCCCTCAGACTTGAGAACCAGCAGCATCAGGCCGGCAAAGGCGACGCCGGCAAGTGTTGCGATTGCGTATTCAGCGGTTATGGCGCCGTCCTCGGATTTGATTAGTTGCATTTTTTTCCTTTCTTTATTGTGTGAAGCCGATGATTATCGGCGGCAGGGTGAGTAGCAAGAATGCAGGGAGCGTCGTTAGAGATAGTGGAATTAGCAGGCGGACAGAAAGCTTGCGGGCCTGCTCGATGCGCTCGGAGAGCAGTTTTTGATTCAATTGCTCGAGCTCTGATTCGATCAGACTCGTGAGCCTTGCGCCCGTTCCCATTGAGATTTCGATCAAAGACATCGCACCGCCATCTGGATAGCTCGAAAGCCGCGACTTTATTTGGGTCAGCGATTCTCCGGCCGAAAGAGATATTCGAAGCACCATCAACGACAGTGTTGGATCTTCACGCTCTGCCATGAAGCTTGCAAGCATCTTGCCCGATAGCTTGTAACCGAGAAACAACAACCCTGCCGCGAGCGCCGAAGCGACTGCTCCAAGCGGATGAAAGATGCCCCTAAAGGTCCCAAGTCCCATGATTTCTGCAAGGACGAAGCTGACAACCGGCAACCAGATCAGCAATGTCCTTGTCGCCTGCGGCACCGCCTGAGCCTGCGCGATTTCTTGAGCGGTTCTCTCCTCATGCCTCAATTGGGTCTCCAGTTGCCCAAGAGTGGGGACCAGAGGTGCGCCAAGCTCAAACGCCAGAGCGATGAAGTCTTTAAATTTGTCGGGTAGGGCCATCGGGTCTGCCAGTTCGACTGCCTTTGGGAAAGGCACTCCAGCTGAAAGAAGGCCTGCCAGCATTGCCGGGCGCATCAGATAACAACCTCATCGACCCGTAATACGCCTTCGACAAGTTTTGGGATTCCAATTCCAGAGACGGCCCTTTGGTTGCCTATCCGATTCAGCTGAACAACATAATCAATTGACTGGGACACCAGCCTCGAAGTCAACTCGGTATTGAAACCCCCGAGAATCCCAAGCACTAGAAACCGATCTGCAACGCTCTCGAGATTATTGGCATGCAGCGTGGTGAGCGTGCCGCGGTGACCGTTATTAATTGCCTGGAGTAATACCCTGAACTCTTTTGAGCGCACCTCTCCGACAACAATCCGATCTGGGCGCATTCGAAGCGCGTGAATAATCAATTCATCAAGTTCTATTTGACCTACGCCCTCTTGATTGGCCTCTCTCTCGGTCAAAGCGATTGCCGGAGCGTCGAGCAGTAATTCCGAGGTCTGTTCGATGCAGATGATTCGCTCTCCTGAGCCTCGGAGGGCTGCCCGAAGCAATGTGGTTTTTCCAACTCCAGTCGGGCCGCTAAAAACTATGTTCTTGCCATTGAGAATTTGCCGGCGGAGCCAGTCAACTTGAGCCAGTGAGACCATTCTGGAATGTTGAAGGCTATCTAGAGTGTGCGGATCCTCAGGATGGATGCGGATACTCAATAGTGGCTTGGTGCTTAGCCCAAATGGCAGAACTGCATGGAATCTCGCGCCGCGATAAACAAAGTCAGCAACCGGTTTAGCAATGTCAATTCGGGAGCCAGCTTCGAGGGCCAGTGAAACGATTTCCTGGGACATTTCTTGGTCGCTGGAATACAGAGCAGGTAGGTTTTGAAATCCCTCACCAAAATCTGCCCTTGCAGAATCAAAACCGTCAACAACAAGGTCTGTTACCCCGGGGGTTTCAATAATTTGCCAGATGTCATTAGCGGTTGCGATCATCTGCCAAATACTTCGGCAAGGCAAGGGAGTTTATTAGAAAGAAAAAGGCATCTGGGGAAAACTAGGATGGCGGCAGGTTTGGGGGAAACCTGCCGCCGGCGATGTCCACATGGGGGATGTGAGACACCGCAACTGATCTAGTCAGTATGTTGAGTCTACAAAGAAATCAGCTAATTTGTCCCCCATAACGGGGAATTCACAGAAAAAGTCCAACTTTTGAAGAAAAAAGTTTGAAAAAGGCCCTACTCCTCAGCCTCTCCACGGAAGAAATACCCCGATGAAAAGCGATAGCCTTCTCAAGAGTATTCAAGCCCGCTGTTAAATTAGTGTTTCAGATCATCGGCACAGAAAAGATTAGCCTGGAGGACCAAGTTGTCTGAGCAACATGAAATCGAAAACCTACTTCACGAAACAAGAACCTTTGCCCCGAGCAAAGAATTTTCGAGTAATGCCATCGCGCAGCCTGAGATCTATGAGCAGGCAAAAACAGACAGCCTCAGTTTCTGGGCGAACAAGGCCAACGAGCTGCATTGGCACAAGCCCTTCAATGAAGTTTTAGATTTCAGCAACGCTCCATTTGCTAAGTGGTTTGCAGACGGCGAACTGAACATCAGTTATAACTGCCTCGACCGTCACGTCGAGGCAGGTTGGGGTAAGAGGGTTGCTCTATTTTTTGAGGGTGAACCGGGTGACACAAAGGTTTACACCTATCTAGATCTGCTACAAGCAGTAAAGAAAGCTGCAAATGTTCTGATCAAAATGGGTGTTGAACCCGGAGACAGAGTCGCAATCTACCTGCCGATGATTCCTGAGGCGATCATTGCAATGCAAGCCGTGGCGAGAATCGGAGCGGTTCATTCGGTCGTCTTTGGCGGATTCAGCGCAGATTCGCTGGCATCGAGAATTCAAGATGCCAGAGCCAAGGTTGTGATCACCGCGGACGGTGGTTACAGAAAAGGCAAAGCTAGCGCCCTAAAGCCAGCGGTGGACAGCGCTCTCGAAGGAGATAGATGTCCAAGTGTCGAGCACGTTTTAGTTGTGAAGCGCACCGGCCAAGATGTTCAATGGGATTCCGCTAGAGATGTTTGGTGGGAAGAGCAAATGCAGACAGTGGACACCGAGCATGAGGCTCAGGGCTTCAATGCCGAGCACCCGCTATTTATTCTTTACACCTCCGGAACAACCGGTAAGCCAAAAGGCATTCTTCACACCACCGGCGGCTACCTCACACAGGTAGCTTTCACTCACAAGAATGTTTTTGATCTCCATGAGGGCCAAGACGTCTACTGGTGCACAGCGGATGTTGGCTGGATTACTGGTCACTCCTATGTGGCATACGGACCACTTGCAAACGGTGCAACGCAGGTTATTTACGAAGGTGCGCCTGATACACCAGACTGGGGTCGCTGGTGGGACATAATTCAGAAGTACCACGTCAGCATTTTCTACACCGCGCCTACCGCCATAAGAAGTTTTATGAAGCTTGGCGACGGTGTTGTGAGCCACTACGACCTTTCCAGCATTCGAGTGCTCGGATCTGTCGGTGAACCCATTAACCCAGAGGCTTGGATGTGGTACCGAAATGTAATTGGATCTGGGACGGCTCCAATTGTTGACACCTGGTGGCAGACCGAGACCGGGGCGATCATGGTTTCTCCGCTGCCAGGAATCACCAGCACCAAGCCAGGCAGCGCTCAGGTGCCATTGCCGGGAATTGAGATGGCCATTCTTGATGAGCAAGGAAAGCCAGTAGGACCCGGACACGGTGGCTACTTGGCAATCACAGAGCCCTGGCCTTCAATGCTTAGAGGAATCTGGGGAGACCCAGAAAGATTCAAAGAGACCTACTGGTCACGGTTTGAAGGCATCTACTTCGCAGGCGACGGCGCCAAATTCGACGAAGATGGAGATCTTTGGCTGCTTGGACGCGTTGACGACGTCATGAACATCTCCGGCCACCGCCTCAGCACCGCCGAAATCGAATCGGCTTTGGTAGCGCACCCTTACGTGGCAGAAGCAGCCGTTGTGGGTGCAGCGGATGAGACAACCGGTCAAGCAGTTGTTGCGTTTGTGATTCTCATGAAAGAAAAGCTGGCTGAACTAGGCAGCGAAGCTGACACCTCAAAAATCCTTCGTGACCACGTAGCGAAAGAAATTGGCCCGATCGCGAAGCCTCGGACTATTTTCGTCGTGAGTGAACTTCCAAAGACCAGGTCTGGCAAAATCATGCGCAGGTTGTTGAAGGATGTCGCAGAGGACAGGCCAATTGGAGATGTCACCACCTTGGCAGACACCTCCGTGATGGACACCATAAGCTCCAAGATCGATTCCGGAGTAACCGACTAAATGATCCGAGTCGCCGAACCCGGTGACCGCGAGGCGATTATCAGCCTGCTGGTAGGTTTCTCAGCAGAGGCTGGGACGAAGCTTTCCTTAGATCATCTAAATCAGGGCTTAGGGCCACTGTTGCAAGACAACCAGCACGGCGTCGTACTCGTTGCTGTGAGTAATGACGAAATAGTCGGTTACTGCGTAATTGGTTGGAGCTGGGGCATTGAATCTGGCGGTCAAGAAGCACTCATTGATGAAGTGTTTGTTCTAAATAGCCATCGCAACAGTGGAATCGGCTCTTCACTCATTGCAGGCGCTCTGGAATCAGCTAGCGAGCGAGGAGCAAAAGCAGTTTTTCTAGAAACCGAAAATGACAACCCTGGTTCTCGCAAACTTTATGAGAAACATGGTTTCAACATTGAACATTCGCTCTGGATGCGAAAGCTTCTCTAGCTAGACAAACTCCACAATTAGCTCAACTTCAACCGGCGCATCGAGCGGCAGCACGGAGACTCCTACTGCGCTTCTGGCATGCTTTCCAGCATCACCAAAGACCTGCTGGAGGAATTCGGAAGCTCCGTTTATGACCGATGGCTGGGCTGAGAACTCCGGTACTGAAGAAACAAAACCAACCACCTTCACAATTTGTTTGATTCGGTCAAGGTCACCGATCACTGACTTCACCGCAGCCAATGCGTTAAGCGCACAGCGCTCTGCTATTTCAGCTCCATAAGCTGCATCAATTTCTTGACCGAGCTTTCCGGTGGCCATTAGCTTGCCGTCTATCAGCGGAATCTGTCCGGCCGTGAAAACAAGGTTTCCTGAAATCATGGCTGGTAAGTATGAGCCGGCAGGCGTTGCTACAGCTGGAAGTGTGTGACCAAGTTCAGTTAGCCTTTGCTCGATCTGGCTCACTCTGTCACCGGCTTTTTTAGGAAGGCAATTAGTCCGCCCTGAGGTCCGGTGGTTACTTGAACCAGCTCCCAGCCCTGATTGCCCCAGGTGTTCAGAATCTGGGTTTCTTTGTGCAGCAATAGCGGCGTAGTTACATACTCCCACTTGGTCATTTCACAGCTCCATTTCAGCCTATTGCGAGTATCCTAGAGCCTATGTCTGGCAGTTCTAAGTCTTCAACGCTTTCAAGTCTTCTCAAGTTTGGCTTGCTGAGCGCCGTAGCTGGCATCCTGTCAGTATCACTTCTCGCTCCTGCAGTTGCAGTCGCCGGCGTAGCCGCGACAACTTCAATCGGAATGTTCGAGGGACTACCGGCATACATAAAGCCCGTGAATGCGTCTCAGTCCTCAACGATCTATGCATTGCGCGATGGCCAAACTGAACAAATAGCAACTTTCTTCCACGAAAACCGGGTTGAAGTTCCATTTGAGGAAATCTCCGAGAACTTAATCAACGCCGTAATCGCGACTGAGGACCCCAGGTTCTATGAGCACGGTGGTGTGGATATCATTTCCCTTATCCGCGCAACCCTGACAAACCTTGCAACTTTCGGTGAGGGGCCTGGAGCCTCGACAATCACAATGCAGTACGTCAGACAATCGATGGTTGAGGCCGCAAACCTTTCTGGAGACACAACTGCTGTCCAAGCCGCCACTGAAGTCAGTGTCGAGCGTAAACTTCGCGAAATTAGACTTGCGATTGCACTGGAAAAGCAGGTATCGAAGAAGGAAATTCTTGCCGGCTACCTAAACCTGGTGTTCTTAGGCAACCAAATCAATGGCGTTGAAACTGCTTCGCAGTACTACTTCGGTAGATCCGCAAAAGACCTAAACGTTCCGCAGGCCGCTTATCTGGCAGGAATGCTCAAGTCTCCGAACGATTACAAGCCGGATGATTCAGGCAACCTTGAACGTGGAATGAGTCGCCGAAACTACGTACTTCAGAACATGGCCGACGAGGGTTACATCACTCAAATTCAGGCCGATTCTTATAAAGCTTCACCAATTCAAACAAGCATCACCAAAACTCAACAGGGCTGTGAAGAAAACCAAGTAACAGCGTTCTTCTGTGATTACACGGTTTGGACCATAAGGAACTCACCTGAGTTTGGCGTTCAATCTGAAGACCGGGAGATGCTCCTTCGTCGTGGTGGGCTTGAGATTTACACAACCATTGACTTGGACATTCAACAAGCGGCCTGGGATGCTGTCATGACAAACCTGCCACCTGATAACGAGTGGGGCTTCGGCACCGCATCAGTGTCAGTTGAAGTTGGAACCGGTCGAATAGTAGCCATGGCCCAGAACAGGTTCTTCGACCAGAGCGATACCCCAGAGGTGGGCCGCACGAGCGTGAACTTCAACTCAGATAAGCCATACGGTGGCTCTTCTGGTTTCCAACCTGGCTCGACATATAAAGTTTTCACCCTTGCCGAGTGGTTAAAGAATGGCTACACGCTTGGTGACCATGTCGACGGTCGTATTTTCACCGGCGAAGATGTAGACCTAGATGGTGAGCCCGACAAAGTCAAGATTTGGGACGTGTCCAAGGACTTCCGTGCCACATGTGGCGGCGTTGTAGGCCTTTGGGAGGTCAACAACTCTGGTGACAACACGATTGATGACATCAGTGTTCGTCAAGCAGTAGTCACATCACAGAACACAGCGTTTGCTGCCATGGCTTCTCAGCTAGACCTCTGTGCCATTCGAGACACGGCAGAAGCATTCGGTGTTCACCGGGCCGACGGCGACGAGCTTCTGTATGTGCCATCGGCAATCCTTGGCACGAATGAGATTGCGCCACTAACCATGGCGGCGGCTTACGCGGGAATCTCAAATGGTGGGGTCTATTGCTCCCCAATAGCAATCGACAGGGTTGTGCTCCGTAAAACCCGAGAAGAGATTCCTGTTCCAGAAAGCCTATGTAACCAGTCAGTGACACCTGAAGTTTCTGCGGCAATGATCGATGCCATGAAAGGCGTAGTCTCCGGAGGCACGGGAGCTGCTGCAAACACCAATGATGGCACCCCGCTGGCTGGTAAAACCGGAACAACAGACGATCGCATCCACACCTGGATGGCTGGATTCTCAAGCGAAGTTGCAACCGCCACCTGGGTTGGAAACGTAGTTGGGCTTCTCCCGCAGAGCAACAAGTCAGTAAACGGCCGCGCCGTTTCGACGATCAGGCATGCGGTGTGGCGCGAAGTGATGCTGGAAGTAAATCAGCACTATGACGAGGTTCAGTTCCCTGCAGCAAATCCAAGATACGTCTCCCCTTCAATGCGAGCGATTCCAGAGGTTGCGGGCTTTGACCTAGAAACCGCGAAGGTCCAACTAATCACAGGTGACCTAAACGTTCAGGTCGTTGAAATCCCAGTTGCCTCCAGCAAGTTGGTTGGGACCGTTGCATACACATTCCCAGCTGCCGGCGAATCTGTGCCAAGGGGCTCAATAATTGAGGTTTACATTTCCTCTGGAGGACAGTTGGTTATGCCAGACGTCTCCGGGCTCTCACTGCAAGAAGCCTCTACACAGCTTGAGCTCTTTGGCCTTTTCCCTACCTACCCTCAGCCAAGCCAGTATTGGATGTTGAATCTCTGCAACCCAGAGCTACCTAATGATTCAGTGCACTCCACGATCCCTGCAGCAGGCGAGGACGTGCTCGTTGCAAGCGCCGTGATTGTGCAGCCAAACGCATGTGGCTAACTGGCAATTCCGGCCCGTTCAAGCTGCACAAGCTGGAAGTAGAAAGCATCAAGGCCAAAGGCCTTAGGATTCTGCACATTTCAGATCTTCATTTTGCCCCCGGGCAAGAAGCAAAGACGCACTTTCTTGCAGGCCTCGCAGACCTTAAGCCGGATCTTGTAATCAATACCGGTGACAACCTTGGTCATCAACATGCCATAAATCCAGTGCTTAGAGCGCTGGAGCCACTCATGGAATTTCCCGGGGTGTTTGTGAATGGCAGCAATGATTACCGAGCTCCAAAACCAAGAAACCCACTGAAGTATTTTCAGGGCCCGTCCGAAGTTTCCTCAGCCCCCAATTTGGACACCGGCCGATTTACTTCAGAGCTGCAGGGTGCAGGTTGGCTGGATCTAAATAACCAATCGGGTCAGCTTTCAATAAACGGGCAAGAAATAGGCTTCTTGGGCCTTGATGACCCACACGAAAACCTTGACAACATTCAGTCGCTGGATGCGCAAGCTAGTCAGATCGACAGCGTAGATCTAAAAATAGCAGTGGCACACGCTCCATACTTGCGAGTGATAGATGCGTTCGTAGCGCGGGGTGCAGACCTGATGTTTGCTGGACACACGCATGGCGGGCAAGTATGCCTGCCCGGCCAAAAAGCTCTTGTCACGAACTGCGACCTACCAACAAAATATGCCAGTGGGTTGTCAGCTTGGGGAAACGAAGAGCACCAGTCTTTGCTTCACGTTTCAAACGGCATCGGTTGTTCCATCTATGCACCTATGAGGCTTTTTTGCCCACCGAGTGCAACGCTCATCACTTTGAAATAGGGAACTAGCCCAATTCCGCTGCTACAAGCTCCGCAATCTCATAGGTGTTCAAAGCTGCACCTTTTCGAAGGTTGTCTCCAACAACAAATAGATCGATTGTGTTGGGGAAGTCTTCGGACTGCCTGATTCGACCTACAAATGTCGGATCCTGACCAGCAACGTGTTCCGGGGTTGGGTAAATGTCCTTAGATGGATCGTCCATGACGACAACCGTCGGCTGCTTTTCCAAAAGCTCGCGAACATCGTCTGCCGACAATTCGTTCTTGAACGTGGCATGGACCGCAAGACTGTGGCTGACCTGAACTGGCACGCGAACGCAAGTTGCCGCCACCTTTAGGCCTGGGATCCCAAGGATTTTCCTGGATTCGTTTCTGACCTTCAGTTCCTCTGATGTGTGGCCACCAGGCTTGAAGCCACCTGCCGCCGGGATTACGTTCAGGGCAATCGGATTCGACCATGGAGAATCTGCCTGGACGACACCTTGGGCCTCCAAGGTGTTAGAAACGCTATCGGTTGTCAGCCCAGCCTCTGGGTTTGTCGCTAAAGCCTTGATTTCATTGGCGAGCCTATCTATGCCAGGAGTTCCGGCACCGGAAACAGCTTGGTAGCTAGCGACAACCAGCTCGGTTAGTTCCCATTTATGATGAAGCGCGCCAAGGGCAGCCATCATCGTCAAAGTAGTGCAGTTCGGGTTTGCAATGATTCCAAGAGGTCTAGATTTCGCCATGTGAGGGTTTACCTCAGGGACCACCAATGGAACTTCAGGGTTCATCCTGAAGGCTGCTGAGTTATCTACTGCCACGACACCTTTGGCTGCTGCTATTGGAGCCCAGGCTTCAGAAACTTCATCTGGAACATCAAACATCGCAATATCTATGCCATCAAACGCCTCTTCCGAAAGGACCACAACGGTGACGTCTTGACCGTGAACCTGAATTTTTTTGCCAGCGCTTCTGGCTGAAGCGATCAACCTGATTTCACCCCAAATGTTTTCCCTGGAGTTAATGATGTCGATCATTACGGTGCCAACAGCGCCGGTTGCACCGACAAGTGCGAGATTTGGTTTTGACATTATTACCTACCGGTTCCTGCATAGATGATTGCGGTATCGGCGGCATCTAGTTCAAATGCCGAGTGAACAATCCTGGTGGCTTCCTTTAGCTGGTCAGCTCGAGTCACGACGGAAATCCTGATCTCCGAAGTTGAAATCATCTCAATGTTGATGCCGGCTTTGGCAAGTGCGCCGAACAGTTTCGCCGATACTCCAGAAGAAGTCTTCATTCCAGCGCCAACGATGGATAGCTTTCCAATTTCGTCGTCATAGGTAACCGACGCGAAACCGACCTCAGTTTGGCGATCCTTCAGGGCCTGAACCACCTTGTGGCGATCAGAGTGAGGGAGGGTCATTGAAATGTCGCTTAGCTTGGACTCCGTTGTCGAAACGTTCTGAACGATCATGTCGATGTTGGCGCCTGCCTCGGACACAATCTGGAAGACCTCGGCAGCCTTGCCTGGCCTATCCGGCAAACCAATGACGGTCACCTTTGACTGAGTGTCATCGGTTGCAACACCTGAAACGATTGGCTCTTCCATGTCATCTCCTGCTCTAGCTGTGTAAACGAGTGTTCCTGGGTCGGTACTGAATGAAGACCTAACTCGCAAAGGAACCTGGTGTCTCCTTGCGAACTCAACAGCACGGATATAAAGAATTTTGGCACCTGAGGATGAGAGCTCCAGCATTGAGTCGATGTCGATTTGAGCGAGCTTATGGGCCCTCGGGACAATTCTTGGATCTGCCGTGTACACGCCGTCCACATCAGAATAGATTTCACACATTGAAGCGCTCAGCGCAGCAGCCAGAGCCACGGCAGTGGTGTCTGAGCCACCTCGACCAAGGGTCGTGGTGTCACCATTTTCAAAGCTAAAGCCTTGGAAACCAGCCACAATCGCTATTTCGTGATTGTCTAGAGACTCTCGAATTCTGGTCGGCTCGAGCTTCCAAATTCTGGCTTGGCCGTGTTCTGAATCAGTGGAGATCCCAGCTTGATAGCCCGTAAAGGACTTGGCTTTGCCGCCCTGCTCCTTGATGGCCATTGCCAACAATGACATCGAAATTCGCTCGCCGGCAGTCAGCAATACATCCATTTCTCTTCCACCTGTTGGGGAGGAAGAAACGGAGTTAGCTAAATCGATTAGGTCATCGGTGGTGTCTCCCATGGCAGAAACCACTACGCAGACCTGGTTCCCCTCGGCCTGAGTCTGCAGAACGCGCGAAGCAATAAGTTTGATCTTCTCAGCGTCAGCAACGGAAGATCCTCCATATTTCTGCACAATGATTGGCAAATTGGCTCCTGTTTTTGGGGAATCATGCCCTCATTGGCATTTGGACAAGTCTAGTTGACTCTCTTGCGACCCTCGAAAGCCCTGCCCAAAGTCATGTCATCCGCATATTCCAAATCGCCACCGACTGGAAGACCCGATGCGAGCTTAGACACGGTGATTTCCATTGAACCCAAAAGACGAATCAGATAGGTGGCGGTAGCTTCACCTTCAAGGTTTGGGTTTGTAGCGAGAATCACCTCTGTAATTTCAGGGTTAGCAAGCCGTTTCAGTAAATCTTTTATTCTCAACTGGTCGGGGCCGATCCCAATGATCGGAGAAATCGCGCCCCCAAGCACGTGGTACGTTCCTCGGAACTCCCGAGTGCGCTCAATGGCATTGATGTCTTTTGAATCTTCAACCACGCATATTGAAACAGTCTCGCGCTTCGGGTCTGTGCAGATCGAACATTTTTCGGCTTCCGAGACATTGCCACAAATTTCGCAGAAACGAACCTTTTCTTTGGCTTCTCGTAAAACATCGGCAAGCTCCAGGGCCACTTCACTATCAGTTTCGATTAGGTGAAAGGCAATTCTTTGTGCAGATTTTGGACCAATTCCGGGGAGTTTCCCCAGTTGATCCATTAGCTCTTGAATCACTCCGTCATACATCAGTTGTTCTCACTCTTGATTGGCTTGGCGCCTAGAACCTCTCGAAGCACAAACTCTCCCGCCTGCTCTTCAATTTTCGGTTCTTTTTCTGCCTCGGCTTCTGCTTCGGGCTTGCTCTCGGTTTTAGACTCAGTCTTTGGCTCGGTCTTGGGAGCTTTTTTTGGTTCAGGTGTGGTCAGTACAACCGGCTCGTTCTGAGCTTCAATTTCTTCAGGCGTTGTGAACTCCTCGGGTGGAGTGGGTTCAACAAGATTCTTGGTCTGTGGTTTTTCAGGTTGTTCGGCAACCTTGGCGCGGTACTTTACCGTCACTCCCAATTGCTCTCTAATCACCTGGCGCAGCACCTCAGATGCCCCCTGAGAAGCTTTGAATGCTGTGACGTCGTTCTGGCTCTGGAACAACAGCGTAAGTACTTCGTCTTCGTAATCTATGACCTTTGTGGTGAAAGCCACTGCCCAGGCGGACCTCGACTGCTTCGACAATGCCTCAAGGATTAGAGGCCAAGCCGACTTCAGGGTTGAGGTAGTGATTGCCTGCGATGGGACCCTTGGTTCTACTTGAGCCGCGGACTGTTTTGTCTCTTCCTTGGAAGCTACAGGAGCCTTAGGTTCAACTTTTTGGATAACTTCTGTGGCGGGCTCAGCCGGCTCGGGAGTGGGTTTGGCAGGGGCGACCGAAGCCTGCGGCTGGCTTTGCTTCGGTGGCGCTGCTGGCTCCTGATGAACCTTCGCAATAGCTCGTTGGCTAACTGGAGCAAGCACTCTCGCGCATAGAAGCTCAAGTTGAAGCCTTGGGTTTGAAGCTGCTGCTGACTCTGACATCGCCCTAGAAGTTGCCTCAGCCGCAGCAGTCAAATCGGAGAGACCAAAACGATTTGCTTGGATTTCAAGCGCTTCGAACTGCTCTGGACCAATTCCACGGAGGATGGATTTGGCATCTTTGCCCAACGAGCTAACCAACATCAGGTCTCTGAGTCGTTCCATTAGATCTTCCAAGAATCTTCTGGCGTCTTGACCAGACTGGATAACCTTGTCTACTGCACTAAAGGCCTTAGCAGCATCTAGTTCTGCGAAAGCCTCTACTACTTCACTCATCAGGGAGTCATGTGTGAAGCCAAGTAGGTTCACTGCTCGTTGGTAGCTCACCTCTTTGGATTCACTGCCTGCGATCAGCTGGTCAAGAAGAGATAGCGCGTCTCTGACGCTACCACCTGAGGCGCGAACCACCAATGGCATTACTCCTGCCTCAGCGGTGTAGCCTTCGCTCTCCAAAACTGTGGTCAGGTACTCAAGCAACTCCCCCGGCGGCACAAGCCTGAAAGGGTAGTGGTGAGTCCTGGAGCGGATTGTGCCAATTACTTTTTCCGGTTCGGTGGTGGCAAAAATAAACTTGACGTGCTCTGGCGGCTCTTCCACAATCTTGAGCAAGGCGTTGAAGCCCTGAGGAGTGACCATGTGGGCCTCGTCAAGGATGAAAATCTTGTAGCGATCTCTGGCTGGAGCGAAGATTGCCCGCTCACGCAAGTCCCTTGCATCGTCAACTCCGTTGTGACTAGCGGCATCTATTTCAACAACATCGAGGGAACCTGAGCCACCTCTTGCTAGTTCAATGCAACTGTCACATTTGCCGCAGGGTGTGTCCGTTGGGCCCTCTTTGCAGTTCAAGCATCGGGCCAGAATTCGGGCGCTTGTGGTCTTACCGCAGCCCCTGGGGCCAGAGAATAAATAAGCATGATTAACCCGGTCTGCTTTGAGCGCTGAGCGAAGCGGATCAGTGACCTGGCTCTGCCCAATTAGTTCGGCAAAGCTCTCGGGTCGATAGCGTCGATAGAGGGCTGTGGTCACCTTCCAAGCCTAGCCGAGGCCGGGGACAACTCATCCGTCATTTCCCACAGGAACAAAAAAACGGGCATAAAAATGACCCCCCGTGCACCCATCAGAGCTCAGTTACCCTTGCTATCTTTCGATCCTGGGGGATTTAGCCAAGGTGACGCCACACGAGGAGTCGTTCTTAATTCTAAACCCAGAAACCGCCAATTTCCAGACCACAATAAATGCAGCTAGAATCGGGGTTCTGGAGAATTCGCCTAGTGGCCTATGGCGCACGCTTGGAAAGCGTGTTGGGTGCAAGCCCTCAGGGGTTCGAATCCCCTATTCTCCGCCAGCAACTACCTTGATTTGGGGCCTCAGTAGAGGCGTTTATCAGGGGAGTTTTTGCTTTTTGTGCAAGTGTTCGTGCAAATAGATAGCCCTCCGCTCAGGGAAAGCTGGATGACAGCAAGCAAGCGAGATATGGGAATTTTCAATCCCAGATTAACTTTTGGGCCAATTAGCTGAGTAACCTTGGACTATGAGCACCCATGTTTTTGGAAGCGTATTGGATTCAATTGGAAACACTCCTCTTGTTCATCTCGGGCAAATGTCACCTGTCGGTGGTGCGGCGATCTACCTGAAACTCGAATACATGAACCCCACCGGTTCTAAAAAGGACCGCATGGCTCTGGCAATGATTGAAGGGGCCGAGGAACGAGGCCACCTGACACCTGGAATGAGCGTCGTCGAATACTCCGGAGGAAGTACTGGCACCGCGTTGGCATTAATTTGCAGTGTAAAAGGGTATCGATTTCGTTTGGTGACCTCAGATGCTTTTTCCCAGGAGAAAATCCACATGATGCGCGCACTTGGTGCCGAACTAGAAATCATTGAAGCCTTTGACGGGGGGATCACCGGAGCCTTGATCCAAGCCATGGTGGATCGGGCAGCTGAGATCGCACAGGAACCAGGAACTTTCTACACCGATCAACTGAACAACCCTGACATGCTCAAGGGGTTCGAGAAACTCGGAACAGAATTCCTCGAGGCGCTCGGCGCAGATGGGATTACGGCCATGTGTGACACAGTGGGTACCGCAGGCACATTAATGGGGGCGTCGCAAGCCTTTCGCAAAGCTGGGGCTCAGGTTGAATTGATTGCACTTGAACCCGCGTCTTCTCCGATTCTTAGCAGTGGCGTAAAGGGGTCCCACCGGGTTGAAGGCGTCGGCTTGGGCTTCGTCCCCGCACAACTTGACCCAAAGAATTACGACCGGGTCATGACAATTGACGAGGAAACAGCTCGGGAAACCTCCCGCGAACTTGCCCGTAAAGAGGGAATATTTGCCGGAACGTCCACCGGTATGAACGTAGCCGGCGCAATTGCAATTGCTCAGGAACTGGGACCAAACGACACCGTGGTCGCAGTTGCCTGTGACACCGGGATCAAATATCTCAGTGAAGGTTTATTTGACGCCTAACGGACAAACAGACCTGAACCTCACTGCCACCTGCCAAGGTTTTGAAAAAAGTGATTACTTAGAAAAATTGACTGTTTGGTTTAAGCAAAACGGTATTGAGTAGTTTTCCTCAGAGCCTGGCAGTTGGTCGTTGTGTACAAATCTCCCTAGGAGGGACCAAATGTTGTTAATGCATACTAAGGGTGCCTCTTGGAAACTTTAAGGTAATAAATAGGGCAGACCTGAACAGCGATGTGGTGCAATTTCTTGTGCTTGCGGTAGCGACTGAAAATGTTTGAAAATGTGCAATTCCGTGTGCAATGTCGTGCACAAACGTCTCGAAATGCGCAAGAAGGTATGGCTTTTACCCTAAGTGCTTCATAACAGTTTGCAGTTCGAATCCCCTATTCTCCGCCAAGTGGTGCCACTTTTATCTACAAATTCACTTCTTGAGCTTGTAGGTAGGGTACTTGTCAACTAGCTTCTCTCCCTTGTGCTGGGGGAAAGCTAGTGTTGCTGGGCAGTAGTTCACTACACCCGTGCCAATCATAAAAAGACCCAGCGGAGCTAAAAGCCAAAGCCATCCGCCGCCTGTAAAGGCGGTCGCAATGACCAATACGCCAAGGGGCCCTCTAACAACCCGTCCAGCGGGTCCGGACATAAAGTCAAGAAACTTTCTTCTTGATGGTGTTAATTTCATTCTTTTCTTTGTTTATGGTGATTGACTTAGTTTGATGTGTTTTGTGCATCGCGAATTTGACTCGTAAAAAACTTTGACAAGTGTTGCAACAGCATCTCAATCAAAAGGCTTTAAGTATGGCGGAGCCCCTTAATTGTGAAACCGACGGGGACTAGCGTCGCCACCACCACGGTTAAAACAAGAAGAACAAGTCCGACCGAGGTGTCTACAGAAGAGCCAGGTAGCGGCTCAAGCAAAGAAACCATTGAAACTCCACTGGCACCCATGGCCAGCGTTCCCCAGGCTGGATGAAGGGTTTGAATTTTTGATTCCATGGTCTCAGTATACCCCTAGGGGTATAAAAAGCGATGCGGCAGCGGAAAGCGCTTGCTCCAGTTAGATGGGGATGACCAGGTCATCCAGACCGTTCATCTCATCCCGGCAGTCATCGTTGACTGCAAGCTAGCTTCCAGAAACGTCTATCCATCGGAAGGCAACTGATGCGTCCAAGACATTTTTCCGACAACAGGTACCGCTCTGGATCAGTTTTTTTCAGAATGACCAGCCATCAGGCAGGGTTTTGAAGCTTGGGAACGCTTGCACAAAGACGTTGCTGATAACAAATGCGTAACAACTCAACAAATTGCTAGTTTTTTTGAAAAACCAGACGTATTTTACTTTTTGGGAACGTTCCCAAACATTAACCTGAAAGAGGAACAGATGGCAAAAACAAAGAGGCTTCTTAGCCTGTTGGGGCTTGCTGCTGCATCCGGACTAGTCCTGTCCGGCTGTGCGACACAGACCACTACAGACTCAGCCACTACAGACTCAGCTGACGGGGGAACTTCCTCCACAGAGGAGCAAAAAGTTCTGCAGTTCTGGGCATTTGGCGACATGGGACTTGGCGATCTAATCGCTGAGTACGAGGCGGCAAACCCAGACATCAAAATCAACATGAAGGTCAGTGACTTTGACCCGCACCACCAGGGACTGTTGACCTCACTTGACTCCGCTGCACCAGACATTGCGGCAATCGAGGTTGGCTACTCATCACTTTTCAAGGCGGTAGCAGCTAAGTTCGTTGACATGCGCGAGTTCGGTGCTGAGGCACTTGAAGATGACTACCTTGACTGGCGCTGGGCACAGGGTGTAGACCTTGAGGGTCGCGTTTTTGGTATTCCTACCGATGTGGGCCCAATGACAATTTGCTACCGCTCCGACCTATTCGCTGCAGCAGGTTTGCCTACTGACCGCGACGAGGTAAGCGCACTTTGGCCAACCTGGGAAGACTTCATCGCCACCGGTGAGAAGTATGTTGCCGCAACTGGCGACTCATTCCTATCAAGCACCGGTTATGTCTGGAACGCAGTGAAGAACCAGTCAGATGAGAAGTTCTACTCCGCTGACGGCTCAACACTTGTTTATGACACCAACCCTCAGATCAAGAAGGCCTGGGACCTATCGGTCGCTGCTACTCCAATTTCAGCGAACATTGGTGACTGGACTGCAGACTGGAACGCTGGCATGAACAACGGTGCCTACGCTGTTCTTACCTGCCCAGCTTGGATGATGGGTTACATTCAGAGCCAGGCTCCAGACCTTGGTGGTTCATGGGATGTTGCAACAATGCCAGAGGGTGGCGGTAACTGGGGCGGTTCACAGCTAACCATCCCAGCACGTGCTCAGTACCCAGCCGAGGCTGCTGCCTTCATCACTTGGGTCCTTTCCGCTGAGAACCAGCAGAAGCTATTCGAGAAGTCAGGTCAGTTCCCATCGACCGTGGCTGCGTATGAGTCAGAAAGCCTGCTCTCATTCGAGAGCGAGTACTTCAGCAACGCACCGGTTGGAGAAATCTATGCAACCGGCGTGACGCAGCTAGTACCGCTTTACGAGGGTCCAAAAGAGCGTGTGATTGACCAAGAGTTCGGAGCAGCTCTAGGTCGCATCGCTAACGGCGACCAGACTCCAGGCGAAGCCTATGAGTCAGCAATTGAGAACATCAAGAGAGACGTGGGCTAACCACTTCTCCCGACCCCCTGGCTCAGCTTGAGCCAGGGGGTTACCTCAAAATTCAAACGAAAAAAGGACGACTGATGGCTACCAACTCCAAGAAGCTTCTTCGCTCCGAGCGTCGATCCGGGCTGTTATACACATCGCCCTTCTTCATCATATTTGCTGTTTTTGGCTTGTTCCCCATTGTCTACACCTTCTGGGTTGGCTTTCACAAGTGGGACCCTTTCTCTGAGCCCACATGGGTCGGGCTCGACAACTTCGTTTTGCTGATGGGCGATGACCGTCTCTGGTTAGCCATCAGAAACACTTTTTCAATTTGGTTCCTAAGCTCAGTCCCGCAGATTCTCATCGCGCTTTGGCTTGCTTGGATCTTGAACCACTCCCGCATCAAGGGAAATACTTTTTGGCGTTCAGTTGTGCTGATCCCAAACATCACCTCGGTGGTTGCAGTAGCCGTGGTCTTTGGACAACTTTTTGGCCGTGACTACGGAATGATCAACTGGCTTCTAACCGTGTTGGGCTTTACACCGATTGACTGGGTCAACGGAACCTTTTCTTCCCATGTGCTGATTGCGATTATGGTTATCTGGCGATGGACCGGTTATAACGCGCTGATCTATTTGGCAGCGATGCAGTCTGTCCCCGAGGAGCTATACGAGGCAGCCGAACTAGATGGTGCCTCCAAGTTCCGTCAATTTATAGAGATAACAATCCCCCAGATCAGGCCAACCATTATCTTCACAGTGATTGTTAGCACTATTGGTGGACTGCAGATTTTTGCTGAGCCTTTGATTTTGGACGGACAGGGTTATGCAGGTGGCGTTAGCCGTCAGTTCAGCACTGTGACCCTCTTCATGTTCGAGCAGGGCTTCTCCCGCTTTGAGTATGGCTATGCATCAGCGATTGCGATTGTGTTGACGCTGATTGTGATCAGCTTCTCGATTGTGAACTTCCTGATTGTCAGAAAGATTAGGGCGTAGACCATGGCCAAGAAAGCAGCCGTCAGGTCACAGAAGGACCAGAGTTCTCTCCGAACCAGAGCCATAAAGAATAGGCAGTACATCTGGCTTGGGTTGATTGCATTTTTCTCCGTGTTTCCTTTCTACTGGATGTTTGTTATTTCATCCAACAACTCCGCTGCAATCAACGAGCGGCCTCCCGCTGTAATTCCAGGTGAAAACTTCCTGACCTCCGTTGCTCAGGTCAATGAGATTATCAACTTTGCGGTGCCGCTTGTAAACAGCCTTCTTGTTGCATCAGTGGTGGCAGCCAGTCAGGTATTTTTCAGCACTCTAGCGGGGTTTGCATTCGCAAAGCTTCGCTTCCCCGGCAGAAACGGCCTGTTTGTCTTCGTGTTGGCAACCATGATGGTCCCCACCGGACTTGGCATCATCCCGTTCTATCTGATGATGTCGAACCTCGGTCTGATAAACACTTTGGGCTCTGTCATTTTGCCTGGGCTCACAACGGCCTTCGGTGTTTTCTGGATGCGACAAACGATTGAAGGCGGCGTGCCCGACGAGCTGATAGAAGCGGCTCGCATCGATGGCGCATCAAATTTCCGCATCTATCGTTCCATCGTTATGCCATCAATTGCACCAACCGCAGGTGTGCTCGGGCTCTTTGGCTTCCTGGCAGCCTGGAACGATTTCATGTGGCCGCTACTGAGCCTGAACAGCCCTGAGAACTTCACGGTCCAGGTTGCAGTGAGACAGCTTCGCAGTGCATATTTTGTGGATTACTCAATTCAAATGACCGGCGCATTCCTTGCAACTGTTCCACTACTGATACTTTTTGCTCTGGTTGCCAGAAGAATGGTCGCAGGAGTGATGGCTGGGGCCATTAAGGGTTAGGAGTAAATTTTGCCAAAAACATCGCAACGCCAGCGACAACAAAGGACAACCCTGAATGAGGTTGCTCAAATTGCCAAGGTCTCAAAATCAACCGTTTCAAGAGTTGTGAACGAAGACCGGAGCGTCGCAGACGAGACCAGGGCGAGAGTGCTAGCGGCTATAGAGGCTACCGGCTATCGCGTGAACCAGAGCGCTCGAGCATTGGTCTCAAATAAGACCGGTGCCGTTGCAGTAGCCATCTACGAGCACCTTGCCACCTATTTCACAAGCGCCTTCACCGGGGCTATGGTGACCGCGCTGCAAGAGTATTTCTTCAATAAGAACCTTCAGGTTCTAATACTTCCCGCCCCAGATGCAAAGCGTCAGGAGCGAATCGAGAAATACATCTACGACGGTCACGTTGACGGGGCCATCCTGTTGGGCCCCGTTCACGATGACATCTTGCTCAAAGACCTGTTAGCAGCCTCTGTCCCGATGGTCATCAGTGGTAGGCCGCTATCGCAGCAGCGCGTTGCCTTCGTCGACATCGATAACGTCGGAGCCTCAGAGTCGGTAATTGACGCAATGGTTGCAGCTGGACGAGAGCAAATTGGTTTTATCTCCGGGAAGCTCTCAAACCCGGCAGCCTCAGATCGTTTGCTTGGGTATCGAAGGTCAATCGAAAAAGCTGGACTTGAATCAAGCGAGACCCTCATCGGTGTCGGTGACTGGGGATATGAGTCTGCAATTGTTGCCACTCAGCAGATTCTGAGCGCGCACCCTGACCTAGACGCAATCTTTTGCTCCAATGACCTGATGGCAACAGCTGCTATGGCAGTTCTGAAAGACATTGGAAAACAGGTTCCCGAAGATGTGGCGGTTGTAGGTTTTGACAATTCACCAACTGCTCTTCGAACCAATCCAGCGCTGACCTCGGTTGATCAAAACCCTGAGGAGTATGCCAAGGCACTTAGTGAAATTCTGCTTGCTCAGATGTCTGGAGAGCCAAGAGTTGAATCGGTGATTTTACCAACCAAGATTATCTGGCGTGAAAGCTTTGCAAAGAAGAAATAAACAAGGAGAAAAATGAAATTCCCAGCTGATTTTTTGTGGGGTAGCGCAACCTCGTCGTATCAAATCGAGGGCGCTGCAACCACTGATGGCAGGGGCAAGAGTATCTGGGACGTCTTTTGTGAGACTCCGGGAAAAGTAATAAATGCTGACAGTGGAGCAGTGGCTATCGATCACTACAATCGCTATGAACAAGATGTTGATGTCATGTCTTCACTTGGGCTCCAGGCATACAGGTTTTCGATTGCGTGGCCGCGCATCATGCCAAACGGCACAGGCAAAATAGAAAAGCGCGGGCTTGATTTTTACGACCGCTTAGTCGACAAGCTCTTGGAAAAGGGCATCATGCCCCTGGCAACTTTGTACCACTGGGATCTTCCAGCGGAGCTGGAAGATAAGGGCGGTTGGACCAACCGCGACTCGGCCTCCTGGTTTGCTGACTACGCGGCCGTGGTTCATGAGGCGCTACAGGACCGGGTGAAGATGTGGGCAACCCTGAACGAACCATGGGTCTCTGCGTTCTTGGGTTACGGAATTGGTATTCACGCACCTGGCATTAAGGACCCGGCCAAAGCCTTTCAGGCGGCTCACCATCTATTACTTGGGCATGGCAAAGCAATAGAGGTGATGCGCTCTCAATCAAGTGACTCATCCCTTGGCATCGTTCTTAACATGGCTCCTGTCTATCTCGAAGGCACAGCTCCCGCTGGACACCCAGCCCATGAGGCCATTGAGTTGCAAGACGCAATTCTCAACAAGCTCTGGATGAACACTCTTCTAAAGGGTCAGTACCCCAAGACCCTTATAAACCTTGGGCCAGTCATCACGGACTCGATCCACGAGGGCGACCTGGCAGAAATCTCACGGCCAATCGACTGGATGGGAGTCAACTACTACCAAGACTCCCGCTCGGTTCCAGATGACTCGGCGGGGGGCGGAGTTATGGACAGTACCGGGAATGGCGCCCTTCCAGGATCCAAGGGCGTGAAGCCCGCTCCTCTAGTTGGCGAGGTGACAGACTTTGGCTGGTCCACCACACCAGATGGCCTCAGGAGATTACTGGTTGACATGAGGGACAGCTATGAGAACCTGCCCCCCGTCTACATCACAGAAAACGGTGCTGCGTATGACGACCCAATTGTTGACGGCAAAATCAACGACACCAGGCGCATCAAATTCATCAACGAACACTTAAAAGCCGTCCACCAAGCTATTGAACAGGGAGTCGATGTTAGGGGCTACATGCACTGGTCGCTTTTTGACAACTTCGAGTGGGCGGAGGGATACCGTCAGCGGTTTGGACTTGTTCACGTAGATTTCGAAACCCAGGTCAGGCTGCCGAGAGAGTCCTCTTGGCACTACGCACGAATCATCTCTAATAATGGCTTCTAGGGGCGTTACCATCGCTGCGCTCGCAGCGGTGGGGCTGGTGCTAACTAGCTGCACGACGGAGGAGCCCATGTCCGATTACATTTGGAACCAAGAGTTTGATGGCCCGATGGGCACCGCCCTTGATCAGCAGTACTGGACCCCGGAGATTGGTGACGGAGGGTCAAAGGGCATCCCGGGTTGGGGAAATAATGAGCGAGAGTATTACATTGCGGAAGCTGCCTACTTCGATGGTGATGGCACTCTTTTCATAGATGCCACGAGGCTGCCTGTGTTTTCGAAGGACAATCCAGACGGCATGATCACTAATGAAAACCCTTATTTCTGCTACTATCTGACGGCTTGCGAATGGACCAGTGCCAGGTATGTCACTGAAAATAAGCTGAGCTTTCTCTACGGCCGAATAGAGGCTTCAATAAAGATGCCAAGTGGCGTAGGAACCTGGCCGGCGTTTTGGCTGTTGGGCACAGACCTGCCCGAGGTTGGTTGGCCAAAAAGCGGTGAGATTGACATCATCGAGGGACTGGGTCGAGACCCAATGACTGCTTACGGAACACTTCACGGTCCCGGCTATTCTGCAGGTCAAGGCTTTGGACGGCACGTGCTGCAAGATGACAGCCTAGATTCCAGATTCCGAAATTATGCCATCAACTGGAAGCCCGACTACATCTCCTGGGAGATTGATGGAGTGATTTTCCACGAGGCAACACCGGCTGATGTTGCGCCAAACGAGTGGGTCTTCAACAAACCCCACTACATGATCTTGAATCTCGCCATGGGTGGCGGTTTCGCAGGAAATGTGGACCCCAAATTGGAATCTGCCCAGCTGGCAGTTGAATACATTCGTTACTCGCAGTTTGAAGGCTTTGGCGAACTCACTGAGAATTACAGGCTCCAGCCTGACGCTGAGTAGCTTGGTGAAAAGGAACCAGTAAGAGGACTACCTCACTCTGTTCGCCCTGAGCACTAAAGATGTGCACTGGGTGAAGTTTGATCCAGTCACCGTGTCGACAACAAGGTATACCCTGCCAGTGGTCCTAGCGCGCTTTCCAGTCCTGCGGAGAGAAACGCTTCAGCACGTAGCTTTCAATTAGGCCAACCAGGTTGTAAAGCAGGATAGAGACCAGTGTGATTACAACCACGTAGGCCCACACCTCGCTGGTTTTAGCCCGGCCAATTGCAGAAATAATCGCGTAACCAACACCTTGACCAGTCGCTAACCACTCAACCAGCAGCGCACCGGTTATCGCTCCCGGGACGGATATTTTCACAGCCGCAAAAAACGATGGCAACGATGAAGGAAATGCCACGTAGCGAAGTGCTGTAATGCGGTTCGCCCCGTAAACGCTGGCAACATCCAGCATTGACTGAGAAGCACTTCTGAGTCCAAAAACAATGTTCACCAGTGCTGGAAACAACACCACGATGGCTCCCATCACCGCAACGGTAGTTTGACCGCGCCCGAATATCAGAATCAAGATAGGTGCCATTGCAATTAGCGGGACGCTTCGAAGCAGCATGGCAATGGGCATCAGTGCCTGCTCTATCGAGCGAGAAAGAGTAAACAGGATCGCTATTGTGAGCGCGAAGAGCAGGCCGAAGCTGAATCCGATTCCAGCATCGTAAAGGGTCTGACCTAGCGCGTCCGAAACTAAAGCGCGATGCTCCGGTGCCTGCTCAACCAAGAAAAGGTACTCGAAGACATCGAGGGGACCCTTGCCGATGTAGGGAGTGACCTGGAATGCCCAGAGTGTAAAAGTCCAGAGAGCAAGCACAACCACAAGAGCAACCAAGGTGTTTAGAAGCGCTGACCAGAGCACCTTGGCGGTTTGCTTTGCTGCATCACGCTTGACCTTTGTTCTTAGAGCTATTAGTGAACGCTCTTCAGAGTCCTCAATCTTGAAGTTCACCGAGCACTCACCTCCGCCCAGGGAGTGAATACTCGGCCAAGGATCCCGAAGAGCCAATAGCCCAACCCGGCAAGAAGGCCTGACACGAGCGCAACACCCCAAACCCGAGCGACCTCGAGAGACTGCTGGGCGTTGACCATTGCAGGGCCAAACCCGACGTCCGTTCCCCCGACATACTCGCCAAGAATTGCGCCGAGAAATGCAGCCGGCGCTGCAATTTTGAAGGCGGCAAACACTGAAGGCAAAGCGGATAGCAACTGCACTTTGAACAACTTATCGATGCTGTTTCCTCCATAGGCAGTGACAACATCAAGAATCTTTCGGTCTGTTGACCGAACACCTGTTACAGCGCCGATGTAGGTGGTGAACAGCACGCTGAGCGATGCAAGAACGACTGCAGCTCCTGCTGGCTCACCAGGTGATGGTGAACCAACCACCAGCCGAACAATAGGACCAATAGCCACAATCGGTATCAGGTAACTGATAATTGCCATTTGAGATGCTAGCGAGTCCAACTTTGGCACCGTGAGTGCAATTGCTGCGAGCACCAGTGCAATAAGATTTCCCCACAAAAAACCAAGCCCCGCTTCCATCACAGTCACTATGCCGTTTCGATAGTAAAACCCGAAGCCGTCCTCCGTAAATTGCTGAATAACTTGCAAGGGTGTCGGAATAGCACCTCCAGACCCGTCAGGCCTAGCGCCAACAGAAGCAAAAACAGTCGCTGCCAACAACCACCAAATAGCTATCGTGAGACCTATGCCTGCAAGGCCAGTGAGCCTACCTCGAAGCTTTGAGCGCTGACTAGTCATCGCCGCCAGATTCTGCGGAACCAAAAAGTAAGTCAGAGGCGTGATCATGCAGAGCATGAAACTCTGGGGTTCGCATCATCTCTTTAGTTCGAGGCCTAGGGAGGTTGACTTCCAATACCTCTTTGATTCGACCAGGCCGCTTAGTCATCACCGCAACCTGGTCACTCAAAAAGATGGCTTCAGAAATGCCGTGCGTGACCATAAGAGTGGTGGCAGGTTTTTCCGTCCAAATTCTCAACAGTTCAAGATTTAGGCGCTGCCGAGTCATGTCATCCAGGGCACCAAATGGCTCATCTAAAAGGAGCACGCTTGGTTGCACAACAAGCGCTCTGGCAATTGAGACTCGCTGCTTCATGCCTCCGGAGAGCTGCGCCGGTTTAGCATTTTCAAAGCCCTTTAGCCCAACCAGGGTAATCAGGTCCTGAATCATCGCATCATCGGCCGTAAGCCTTGCTAACTCGAACGGGAGCTTGATGTTCTGATACACGCTGCGCCAAGGCATAAGTGCAGAGTCCTGAAAGGCGATCCCAAGACGGTGATCTCTTCTAAGTTCGAGCGGCTCCATGCCGTCCACGGTGACCCTGCCCGAAGTTGGAGTCTCAAGCCCGGCGAGGATTCTAAGGATTGTTGACTTGCCGCAGCCAGAGGGTCCAAGAAGGCTCAGGAAGCTGCCGCGATTGGAGTGAAGGGTGGCATTGTCTAAAGCGGTGACCGTTTCTTTACCCAGCGAAAAGTTTTTGGTCAGTTCAGAGATAGTGATGCCGCTGCCCAGAACATCGTCCTGGGCAGCGGCTTTACTTGATTCCATTTATGAAGATTAGTCCAGAAGCTCTGGATTTTCCTCGTAAACCTCGGCAAGCAGGCTCATGTCGAAGAGCTGCTCGGCGGTAATTGTGAAACCAGCAGTGGCCAGCGTCGCAATGTTCTGAGCCTGTAGCTCAGATGAAATGGTTAGCAGACCGTTGGCTGCGGTTTCAGCTGTCAAAACCAGAAGATCGTTCTGGGAGGTTGACTGCTGAATTTCCTTGGCAATGTCCAGTCCAAGTTCCTTGCCGTAGACATCGACTGCCAATCGAGCACCCTCTTCAGGATTAGCAAGTGCGTCTTTCCAGCCGCGGATTGTTGCCTTTAGGAAGCTCTTGAGTGCTTCACGGTTGTTGTCAATGGAGTCCTGGGTGACGATGAACGCCTCAGCGACAAACGGCAGGCCGTTGTCTGCAAACAATAGGTTTGTGGTCTCGAAACCAAGGTTTGCAACGGTGATGGACTCGTTGGTTATGTAGGCCAAGAAACCGTCAACCTCTCCGTTTACAAGTGGTGATGGATCGTATTCAACCGGAACCTTGGTTACTAGAGAAGCGTCGATGCCGTTTGCAGCAAGAAGCGCGTCAAACAGAGTCTCGTTACCGCCGGCTTGAACGCCAATGCGCTTTCCAATTAGGTCCTGTGCGGTCTGAATGTCGGCACCGTCCTTCAGAGAAAGAATGGTGAATGGGCTCTTCTGGTAGGTGGCACCAATAATTTTTAGCGGAGCGTCTTCCTCAAGAATTACCGGTGTAACTGCCACGGCATCTGAAAGTCCAACGAGTGCGCCGCCAGAAAGCACGACCGCAGCGGTTGCCGTTGGGCCCGCAATGAAGTTGGTTGAGCTGAAGCCCTCTTCGGCGTAATAGCCGTTGGAGTCGGCGAAGTACTCACCTGCAAACTCAGCGTTCTTGATCCAGCTGAACTGGATGTCTAGAGCACCAAGGTCTTGGTCCTCTGCTGCTGGGGCACAGCCCACCAGTGCGATTGATGCTGCTGTTGCAGCAGCGAGAAGGGTAACTCTGCGAGTTATAGATAACTTTGCCATTATGGCCTTTCGGATTTTTGGGTGAGTGAAATAAGAAGACTTCGCCTTTGAGTTCCCCTGAGACAATTAAAGCACGACTCTTACGAAAATCCTGTTGCTACTGGATGTTGCGCACGATTTTCCATCCACAAGTCTTTACTCGAACATCCCTTATCAAGGGGTGGCGCTTGTAACTGACGGTGGTCCCAATGCCGATAAAACTCTGTATCTGGGAAACCTAATTATTTATGCGCATCTCACCGCTGAAGTCTTGCTGTACTAAGGAATTCGCAGCTTCATCAAATTGTCTTGAGGTCAAGCCATAATTCAGCAGTTTTCGCTACTTGTCTTTCTTGAACTTTTTGAACCAAGACTTGATCTTGGCAACAATTTTCTCAAGCCCCTGCACACCCTGCTTGTTGATTTCCCTTGCCCATTCAAGCTCCAGTGCGAGAATCGAAAGACCAAAGAAGATAAAGAGCAGTCCAGGGCCCGGTGTAACAAGCATTACCAAGCCAACTAGTAGCAGCGTGAAGCCCACGAGCATTGCTAAAGCCCAGCGGATTGGGTGTGGCATCTTGGCCAACAACCTCTTCATTTTTTCCAACTGAACCTCACCGAACTCGACTTACTAAAATCCTAACTCAACCAGATTACGTCTGGATTTCTTACGGGGTTTCCACAGACAACTCATGGTGTTGGAGCTAGGTTTTGAAAAAAATCTAAGGACCACGCACGACTTCCAAATAAAGAATCAGACAGAAACACAGACTTGCTCGATTTGAATGTCAAAGTCTTGAATCTACAACCCAATCAAGCCCAAGATTTAGAAGCTTTTGGTCTGAGGTAACGAGCTTTGCCCTTTGGTGACTCGCGCTGGCTAGAAGCATTCTGTCAAAGGGGTCATGTTTAGCAAGGCTTGTAAAACGAGAGATTTCTTGAGAAGCCTCTGCGAAGAACGGCAACTCTTCAAACCCAGTCCGTAGTGACAAATCAAGAAAGTCCAGATCTAAATTCAATTTACCCAACATCGCCTTTATCTGAATCTCGACCAGGGAGATTGAGCTAAAGAGCACCGTGGATTCGTGCTGCAGGATTCGCTTGGTCTTCGAACCTAAGTTTTCAGGTAAAACCAGAGCAGTAATCAGAGCGTTCGTGTCGAGTAAAAACATCAGGAATCTCTAAAAATTGATTCGGCCTTTTCATCCAGTGAATCCCAAAGTGTCCAGTCGAAGTTTTTTGCCTGCGCTTTTCCAAGCCCCAGTGGCCTATTAACCTCTCGCGAAACCAGTGGCACCAGCTTCATAAAGGGCTTTCCGGAACGCGCCACAGTGATCTCGTTTCCGGCTTCGACTTCAATGGCGAGCTTGGAGAAATGAGTCTTGGCTTCATGCATGTTTACGATTTTGGACATGTGAAAAGAATAACTTAGTCCACTTAGTCCACACAAGAGCTGAAAGCCTCATCTTGATGACTCATCTCTCAAGAGACCTAAGACGCAAAATCCAAGGTAATCAACTTTCTGAATCCGACTCACTTTGCTGCCTGATCAGCTCCAACAGGCCCTGCTCTGCTCCCAGAGTAATTTGCCTGGTTTGAATCAATAGCTCTTCGGCGCTCTTGGATTTGAGCATGTCCATTTGATCAAGATAACCAACCGGAAGGACGCCTGCTAACTGCCAGCAGGCTTCTATCGGGTCATCACTGATGTCTATGTCTGGACCATATTGCAAATCTGCAAACTCACTTGCGAAAGCCAGAAGCTTTCTCACGCTCTGTTCCAGCTCGTCTTTCAAACCCTCAAGCCCCTCATCCCACGTAAGCTCCGGTAGAAAATCCACATCCGCGAGTGGATAAGGGTCATCGGGCAACCAAGCATTCACGACAAAACGCTGGGTGCCAATCGACTCAAGCCCATAAAACTCTTCTGTTGTCCCAATGTCTGTGACGCTGGCGATTGTTCCGACCATCAGCAAATCTTCGGAACCTCTTTGATCATCACCTCGACCGTTGTGTACAACACCGAATTCCGGCTTGTCTGAAGTCATAAGGTCCCCAAGTAGCTTCAGATACCGCTCTTCAAAAATGCGCAAATCAAGCGGCATGCTTGGAAACAGCACTAAGCCCAATGGAAACATCGGCATCGCAGCCATAAACCAACCTCCAACCCTTACTGCCCTCAAGCTGGGGCAAGTAAGACAGGTCAACCAGAGGAGCTCAAATAAATTTCAGCGAGTAAGGGACCAAAACCTCACTACAGTTCATAGGGAGGCAGGTAATAATGAGCGATTTGAATCAAATAGGTGAACAAGATAACTGGATTTGTTGGCTCTGTGACACCAAGGTTTATCCAGACGCCTCAGTGAACTCAGACCGCGGTCCAAGTGCAGATAGCTACGCGGCGTCAAAAGCCAAAAAAGGTGTTGCAACTGTTGAGCGACTCGCTCATAGAGACTGCAACACAATGCGTGGCAAGATTTCTCCTGTCATTCCCTGGTCCAAGGACCACCTTGTCTTTGACCCAGCACCGATATTTGAAACAGTAGAGCGACTAGCCAAAAAAGGCGGCCGCGAAGCCGTTGGTAGATGTGCCACGGATCAAGAGGCTCAAGAAGCCTCTGAATGGCTTCTAGACAGACTTGCAAGGCTCTCGCCTGGAACAAATTTCAGAACCGACATCACTGCTGGTGCCGGGCAGTTCTTAATCAAGCTTGTTGCTGGCTAAGAAACCAGTTCGGACTTCTAAACGCAAAAAGAGCTGGTTTTCACCAACCCATGGTTCCAGGTGCTCCCTTGAAGGGGCCGGTGATATTCGAAGTAATCCAACCACCATAAAAATCGCCCTCTTGTGCCATTACAACTTCGTCGCCGACCTTGCACTGGTCCACTGCTGATGCGTAAATGGCTACTTTGCCAAGAAGGTTTTCAAACCCCTTGGTTGGGTTTTTGTAGGTCCAGGCCGCTCCTCTGATGACAGCTCCTCCAACCTGCAAATCAAAATAACTCGCGGCACCCTTGAACTCGCAATAGGTCTGCTTACCATTTGGCACCAAAATTCCAGCTGCAAAATCAGCTATCGGCAGGTAGTAAGTGGGCGGATGGGATGTTTCTAGGACCCTTACTGCACCGTTGGTTGAAACCAGCTGCTGCCCGGCATGACTCACAGAAATATGCTGGGATACATTTTCTAATCGAGGAGGTCTCGGGTAATCCCAGACGGATTCTGTTTCAAGCTTCTTTCCCATGAGTCCTCACTTTGTAAAAGGGTACCTAGCTAAACCGTGCCCTCGCTTAATCCTTCCAAGACCTGCTTTGCCCTGTCTCTTAACTCTGGAAGATCAGACAGGCGAGTTAGACCATTAACCTGTTGGCTCATGCGATGGTTTTTCTTGAATTCTTCGCTGTGCCGATCAAGGAAGTCCCAGTACAAAGTAGTGAATGGACAGGCATTCTCACCAGCGCGTTTCTTGGGATCATAGACACACCCCTTGCAGTGTTCCGTCATGCGGTTGATGTATGCACCACCTGCGGCGTAGGGCTTTGTCATAAGCCTGCCGCTGTCGGCATGAACCCCCATTCCGATGATGTTCGGCACCATCACCCATTCAGCCGCGTCAATGAACTGGGTTCGCATCCACTCCAGGAACTGCTGGGGGTTGGTGCCGGTAATAAGCGCCAAGTTACTGAGAATCATGAGCCTTGGAATGTGGTGGGTCCAAGCTCTTTTTTCAACGTCTTGAACAGCACTTTTCACGCAGGCCATCTGGGTCTTGGCCGAATCAGTGAATAGCGGAAGCAGTTTTCGTGTCGCCTGTAGACCGTTGAGCTCACGGTAATCCTCACCCAAGAACCAATACATACCGTTGATGTATTCGCGCCAACCAATTACCTGCCTCACGAATGCTTCAACTGAGCCAATAGGCGCCAAGCCCTGTTCGTAGCGGTCAATGACTGCTACCACCACCTCGGATGCGTGAAGCAAACCGTTGTTCAAATATGGACTCAGCAGTGAATGATGCAAAGACCACTCGTCTTTAGTAACGGCATCTTCGTATGGACCAAAGCCAGCCAAGTGATTGTCCAAGAAGTGTTCGAGTTGCTTGAGAGCACCGGCTCTTGTTGTGGCCCAGGTGCTGGAGGGTTCATGGCCCAGCTCTTCTAAAACCTCTAGGTCCAGTTCGTCTCTTTGGTGCTCAAGGCGTTCGGGCCATGTGTAGTTCTTAGGCGGGGGCAGACGATTATCGTGATCAAAATTCCACTGGCCCCCGGAAGGTTTATCACCATCCATTAGTAGCCCTAGGCGCTTTCGCTGTAGCCGGTAGAAGTTCTCCATTACGAATGTCTTTTGGCTGCCGGCCCAGTCGGCAAAAAGCTCTCGTGGAGTGAGGAAAAAGTCGTTTTCAATAAACTCAACGCCGAACTTGGCAAGCTGTAACCGCTGCATAAAAGAAGAAGGCTCCGCACACACAACCGGTAATTCGCCAATGGACTCTCGGGCCTCAGCAATTCCCGCAGTTGTAGTCTCGGCTTCAATAAACAAAACAGTGAAACCAGACTTTTCAAGCTCCATCGCGAAGTGCTTGGCAGAAGAGATCAGGAAAAATAGTCGCTCCTTGTGAAAAGAGCGACCGGTGATCATTCGCTCGCTCTGAACAAGCAGCACGACATCCGTTGCCGGATCAGCGTCTTTTAGAACTCCGCGGTCAGCATTTAGATGATCGAAGGGAACCAAAAGTAAACGCTTGAATTTTGTCAGCTCATCTAAGCTTCGCGGCGCTACGGCGGCATTCATTGGTTAAGGCTAATCAAAAAATTCTTAACCGAGACTGGTTTCTAGCAATAAGCGAAGTGTTTTAACCAAATTGAAACCTACTTGGTCGAGCTTCCTAATCAAAAGGGCCTTTTGGTTATTAGATTCGCATCCCCGGAGCTCGTTTCCTAGCTAAAGCATCCACGGTTGCAGCCAGTGCAAGCACCACTCCGGTCACGATGAAGCTCACTCCCGCTGGGAAGCCCATGAGGCCCAGGCCATTATCGATTATCGAAATTACGACGGCACCGATAGCGGCATTGAAGAGTTTTCCTCGACCGCCAAAGAGGCTCACGCCACCAACCACAGCTGCCGCAACAGCTGAGAGAACAATAATTTTTCCGGCAGCCGCTTCAACAGCGCCGACCCGGCTTATGTGCATAAGGCCACCCATTGTTGCAAGTGTCGATGTGATCATAAATGCGTAAATGCGAATGCGAGCAACATTGATTCCTGCGCGCCTTGCAGCCTCCGGGTTCCCACCCACCGCATACAAATATCGACCAAAGCTCGTTCTGTTCAATACGAATGTTCCCACAAACATGAGGACAAGCACTATCGGCACAACAATTGGAACGCCTTGAATCGGATTAGTTGCCACCAAGCTCCGCGGCAAGTTCAGCAAGAAAACTATCCCGCCACCCACTAGTAAGTAAGCCGCAATTTTGGCAACCAAGAAAATCATTGGTCGAACCGGGAGGTCGACATTGAGCCTACGCGACCTATCCCAAACTGATAGTGCAAGCGCGACTAGGACAGTGACCGCAAGAACGGCCCAACCGCCCCAAACTGGAAGGTTCACGTTCATAATCGCTTTGATGGGCTCGACCTCTAGCCGAAGAATTCCACCGGAACCCAAGATGATCAACATCACGCCCGGAAAACCAAGGTAGAAAGCCAATGAAATAACAAAAGACGGCACACCGATCTTGGCGACGAACATACCTAGCACCCAGCCAGTTACAAGCCCAACCAAGAACCCAAGCGCGAGCGCGACTGGCCAATCCCAGCCAGTGTTGGTTAGCTTCACAAAAAGAGCCATACCAGTTGCTGCGGTGACACCGGCACTGAGGTCAATTTCCCCAAGCAAAAGAACAAACACTAAAGCCATTGCGGTAACCATCAGCACTGCTGACTGAACAAATAGGTTGGCGATGTTTATCTCGGTGAGGAAATAAGGCGAAAGATTAGCGAATAGTGCCAACAAAACGATGACCGCAGCCATCGCTGGCAGTGCGCCCATGTCGCCACCTTTGAGCCTGGAAAAATAGGCCGAAACCTGACCTTTCACCCCACCCTCGTGGCCGGTTTGCAATGTTACTTTTTCAGCCACGATTAGCCCTCCTTGACATCTGTTGCAATGCCGGTGATGTAACCGATGACCTCATTGCTTGTGGTCTTTGACGTTTCCAGCTGCGCAACCATGTTTCCCAGGTACAGCACGGCAATGTCGTCCGCCACTTTGAAGACATCGTAAAGATTGTGGCTGATCATCAGAACGCCATAACCCTGATCTGCCAAGCGGCGGACCAAGTTCAAAACCTGTTCAGTTTGAGCGACACCGAGAGCGGCTGTTGGCTCGTCGAGAATCACTAGCTTCGCATCGCGCAAGACGGTTCTTGCGATCGCCACGGTTTGGCGTTGACCACCGGATAGCGAAGAGACTGTCTGCCTGACAGATCTAACGGTCTTTACTGAAAGTGACTGCAGGGCTCTTGCGGCAGCGGCTTCCATTTCTGCTTCGCTTAGAGTTCCAGACTTGAGGGTCTCACGACCCAAAAACATATTTTGAACGATATCAAGATTTTCACAGAGAGCTAGGTCCTGATAAACGACTTCAATACCCAGAGCCGATGCTTGCCGAGGCGAGTGAAGCTCCTGCAGCTCTCCATCAAATCTAACTTCTCCCGCGTCATAGGGCTGCACTCCAGCCAGACCCTTGATGAGAGTTGACTTTCCAGCTCCGTTGTCTCCGACAAGGGCCGTTACTTTTCCTGCAAAAACTTCTAGGTCAACGCCCTTAAGGACGT
The DNA here is from genome assembly GCA_029241985.1 of Aquiluna sp. Lineage (GTDB taxonomy): Bacteria > Actinomycetota > Actinomycetes > Actinomycetales > Microbacteriaceae > Aquiluna. The sequence continues at coordinate 41,347 of JAQWUU010000043.1, forward strand.
CTACTGGACCAAAACTCTTTTTTACGTTCTTGAGCTGAACGAGTGCCTGCGTCATTGTGGGGCCTTTTGCTCTTATTAGAAGCTCATCCCCGGACGGAAACCGCCCGGGGATGAGCTGGTGACTATTTTCTAATTACTCTACGCCGTAGGTGGCACAAGCTGCTGCCACCTCTGGGGTGCAAAGATCTGCTGCGGTGGCCTGGCCGTCGGCTACGACGTCCTTGACCAACTCAGCAGTTGTGATGATTGGATCGATAGCAATGAACGGGGTTCCATCGTCAAGAGTCTTGTTGGCTGCAACAGTCTCGCCCGAAAGAATTGCACTGATTACCTCTAGAGCAGCTGCAACCTGAAGCTGGAATGGCTTGTAAACCGTTCCGTACTGCTTGCCAAGAAGAACGTTCTGAAGACCAGCTGTTGATGCATCCTGACCTGAGACTGGAACGGTTAGGCCGTTCTTGTCCAGAATCGCAATGATGGAAGCTGCGTTGTTGTCATTTGGAGCTAGAACTGCGTCAACATCTCCACCAACTGCGGTGAAAGCCTGCTCGAACAAGGTTCCAGCCTTTGCGCCATCCCAAGTTCCCTCCATGGTGAACGCTGCTGATGCTCCAGCGGCGTCAAGAATGCTCTTGGCACCATCGAAGAACATTGCTGCGTTACCGTCTGATGGGTCACCCGATGAGTAAATGATGCTCGCGGTTGCTGGGTCTTTTCCAGCAGCTTTAAGTCCATCAACGATCATTTGTCCCTGAAGGGCACCAACAGTGAAGTTGTCAAATGATACGTAGTAATCCGCTCCAGAGATTGGACGGTCATAGGCGATTACTGGAACTCCAGCAGCCTTTGCCTTTTCGGCAACTGCTGCACCGGCACCCTGGTAGTCAACTAGAAGCATTACGTTGCAACCCTTGGTTAGCTGAGCGTCAGCAATGGTTGCGTACTTTGCGGTGTCTGACTGCGCGTTCTGGATGTCAGCCTCGAAACCAGCAGCGGTTAGTCCGGTCTCAAGCGCTGGACGGTCGCCCGGCTCCCAACGAGTTCCGGCGTCAGCATCTGGAAGGATAACGCAAGCGCGAAGCACTTCAGCTACGGTCTCCCCAGCAGGAGCAGGAGCCGCGGAGGTCTCCTCGGTTGCGGTGTCTGCTGCACAACCAGCCAGCACCAAAGATGCTGCTGCAACTGCAGCCAGAGAAGCAATTTTGAATCTCTTCATTTTTCCCCTTGTTTTCTAATTAGTGGATCGTATCCCGACTTGAGCCAAGTCGGCAGAAGTAGGTGGGTAAATGTTCGCACATGAAACAAATAGAAAATACCTCTTTTTATCAAGATTCGGTAACAATTCCGTTATTAGAACAGCTTTAATCCACTTTTTGGCAATTGGAGCAGCGCTTCTAGCCAGATAAGAGGCCGTTTTGTAGTGTGACTAGACAAAATGCATGAAAACATTAGTTCGCAGGGCTATTGAAATGAAGATCTTGTTTGTAGACTTGAGAAACAAACTAGCTGAAAGTATTGAGCGGATAAATGCCCTCCAAAACTACCCCGATGTTTGAGGCTCGAGCCTCCGGGCAGTCGAGTCTGTCAACTGTCCTTGGTTTGATACACGGGCACCGAGCGATTACCCGTTCTGAAATTTGCAGCATTACCGGCCTGAGTCGATCTACAGTTGCGAAGCTGGTAACCGCCTTGGTTGATTTAGGGTTTGCCCTCGAAACTGGATCCGAACAAATTGATCGCGTTGGCCGACCCAGCATGGGTGTGGAAGCCTCTAAAGAGGTTCTCGCAATTTCCGTTCACCCTGAGGTCGACTATCTAGAGGTCAAGGCCGTTGCGTTCGACGGAAGCATAGTGCGCTCCGAAAAGCTCCTTTACGACGAACCGATCGATACCCACCAAGCAGTCGGGGATATGGTTCACGTAATAGAAAACCTGGTTGCAGAACTTCAAGCCAGCGACACCTCCTACCGAATTCTCGGAATTGGTGTCATTGTTCCTGGCCAAATCAACTCCTCGACAGGGATCGTAAGACAGGCTCCTCATTTGCAATGGTCTGAGTTCCCAATCCGCGACCTGCTGACCCAGCGAGTGCCAATGCCAGTGTTTGTTGCAAATGATGCCTCATTGGGTTGCAAGGCCGAGATGGCCTACGGGGCTGCCAAAGGCGCTACTGACGTCGTATACATGCACGGCACTTCCGGCATCGGAGGCGGAGTGTTCATGAATGGCACCGAGCTAAAAGGTTTTCGGGGCTATGCGTCAGAGCTTGGCCACATGAGAATTAGCTCAGGAAATGACATCGACTACTCCGGAATTCCGGGGACTCTTGAGGCCTTGGTGCGCAGAGATGATCTAGAAGTTGTACTGGGGTTGAAGAATGTCTCAGACGAAGAACTTGAAGAGGCCTTACTCAATAACCGAACTCCAGCTTCAACTGCACTTGCAAGAAAACAGCTCGAAGCCCTCGGTATAGCAACAGCAAACTTGGCAAACATCTTCAATCCTGAAGTCTTGGTGCTGGCAGGATTCCTTCGGTTCTTGTACCGATTTGATCAGAACTATTTCCACCGCGTAGTCAAAAAGCATGCGATACCAGCGGTTCTTGAGGGCATGCAGGTTTTCGTAAATGAGCTCGGGGCTAATTCTGCTGCAATTGGAGCCTCTGAGTTGGTATTTCAAGAGGTAATTGCCGACCCGACAAAATATGGAACTCGCGCGAACTAATCTCCAGATTCATGGGCCGCAAATAATCCCCGCTGGCTTCAACAAGCCAACGGGGATTATTCGTGAAATTACTCGCTAGCTAACAAGGGCCGGGATGATCGCCCCGGAGAAGATCTGCCAAGCCAACACGGTCTTAGCAACAAGGCTCAGAGTGATGTAGGTCTTCTCACCAAATAGGTAGTCCTTCCAAGGACCAATCTTCTTGTACTGGAAGGCCTGGTTGAAACCGAAGGTGTTGAAGAACAAGAACAGCGCCACGACGATGCCGTAGACAAATCCTGGGATGTCAGAAGCATTTGTTGCACCCGGCTGCCAGATGTAAAGAATCAGAATCAGCCAGGGAACGATTCCAGTCATTGAACCGAAGATGAATGGCAAGCCCTTGCCATTTCCTGGCGTCTCGTACTTTTCCTGCAGCGCACCAAACAAGATCATCGAGGCGTTGACAGCAAAGATTGCGGACAGGGCGGCGATATCTGTGATGCCGTTTAGAAGAGCAATGCAGAAAATCATTACTGAAGAGCTGAGTGAATACTCAACCCAGCGGAAGTAGTTGTGGTTGAGCTTTAGGCCGCCCTTATATCTCTCAAAGAACATCGGTGAAGAGATGATGAAGTGAAACAGTGCCGAAAGCGCCAAGAAGCCAACGATTCCAGCTCCAATGTTGATGTCAAATAGCACCACTACGTCTGCTGGGGATGCTACTCCTGGAGGGCCGGTTGGATATTCAATCTTTACTGGGAAAAGAATCTGATAGTCGAGCATCGTCAGAACGAATGAGAACCCAATCGCCTGGATTAGGTGCAATAAACCAGCACCAATGTTGTATCTGCGCAGGCCGGCGATTTGCTGGTCTTGGGTTTTTGCTACCTTTGTGGCTTTTGCCATTATGAGCACTCCTTAGTTCCTGGTTAGAAATAGCTTATGCGCGATTGCGGTGTCTTTCTAGCTTCCCGCTCTCCACGTCAATATTTTGCAAAATCTTGTCAAGTCACTTTGGAAGCTGCCATCTGGATTTACCGCGAACAAAGCTGAGTATCCGGTGGCAACTCTCAAGACGATTAGAACCATCCACCTCCTGATTTTCATACGCGGTCTGGCGGTAGTGTTGTCCGTAGAAGGTTATTTGGAGATAGACATGGCTGATTCAAAGGCTAAAACTGATGGTTTCACCGTCGAAGAACGCAAAGCCATGCGCGAGAGAGCCAAAGAACTCAAGATCCAAAACAATAAAGAGCTCGCCGAAAAAGAGCTGCTGATCAAAATTGCCGAGATGCCAGAAAACGATCGAGAAATGGCCACCACTATTCACTCACTTGTTCTCTCTCACTCCCCAAACTTAGAAGCAAAAACCTGGTACGGAATGCCGGCTTGGGCTAGAGACGGCAAGACCGTGATTTTTTTCCAAAGCGCCGATAAATTCAAGGTCAGGTTTGCAACTTTAGGATTCAGTGAACATGCGAATCTGGACCAGGGCAAAATGTGGCCTACCTCCTACGCACTCGAGGCCATCACCCCTGAAAACGAACCAGAGATTATTCGACTAATTACAAAAGCAGACAGCTAAACAAGGCCACCAAAGGATAAAAAAATGAAGACAATTTCCCATTACGTCAACGGCCAGGAGCACGCATCAAATTCGAGCAGACTCGCTCCAGTTTTTGACCCTGCCCTTGGAAAGCAAACCGCTAGCGTGGTGCTTGCCGATCAGGCTGACATCGCTGCCGCAGTTGATTCTGCAGCAAAGGCATTCCCGGCTTGGCGCGATTCTTCACTTGCTAAACGACAGCAGGTGATTTTCAGATTTCGTGAACTTCTGAATGACCGGAAGCACGAGCTTGCTGAGATCATCACCGCAGAACACGGCAAGGTTGTCTCTGATGCTCTGGGAGAAATCACCAGGGGTCAAGAAGTTGTTGAATTTGCCTGCGGCATGCCGCATCTTCTGAAGGGCGAATACTCTGAGAATGCATCAACCAACGTTGATGTTTACTCGACCAAACAACCCCTTGGCGTGGTTGGAATCATCAGCCCATTTAACTTCCCCGCTATGGTTCCGATGTGGTTCTTCCCGGTTGCGCTGGCCGCTGGTAACGCTGTGATTCTCAAGCCAAGCGAGAAAGACCCGAGCGCCGCACTTTGGATTGCCCGACTGCTCACCGAGGCGGGCCTTCCGGATGGCGTGTTCAACGTCCTTCAGGGAGACAAAGAGGCCGTAGACGGGTTGATTGAGCACGAAGCTGTCCAATCCATCAGCTTCGTTGGCTCCACTCCCATTGCCAAGTACATATATGAGAACTGCGCCAAGAATGGCAAGCGGGTGCAGGCATTAGGTGGAGCAAAGAACCACATGCTGGTCTTGCCGGACGCTGACCTCGATCTGGTCGCAGACTCCGCTGTAAACGCAGGCTTTGGCTCTGCCGGTGAAAGGTGCATGGCAATCTCTGTGGTTGTTGCGGTAGAACCAATCGCCGACGAGATGATCCAGAAAATTTCCGAGCGGATGGCGAAGATTAAAGTTGGCGACGGCAGAAGATCATGCGACATGGGACCACTTGTAACCAAAGAGCACCGCGACAAAGTTGCCGGCTACATCGCCATTGCTTCAGAAGATGGCGCGAAGGTAGTTGTTGATGGCCGGGACATCGAAGTTGACGGTGACAAGGACGGCTACTGGTTAGGGCCCACCTTGCTAGACCAGGTGCCAACGACATCGCGCGCCTACACCGAAGAAATCTTTGGGCCTGTTCTGTCAGTGATTCGAGTAGCAAGCTACGAAGAAGGTCTGGAGCTTATTAACTCCGGTGAATTCGGAAACGGTACGGCGGTGTTCACCAACGACGGCGGCGCAGCTAGAAGATTCCAGAATGAAGTCGAAGCAGGCATGATCGGAATCAATGTCCCAATTCCAGTACCAGTGGCTTACTTCTCATTCGGCGGCTGGAAGAACTCCCTGTTTGGTGACAGCAGAGCACACGGCGAAGAAGGCTTTAGGTTCTTCACTAGAACCAAAGTAATTACTTCCAGGTGGTTGGACCCAAGCCACGGTGGCCTGAACCTAGGATTCCCTCAGAACTAACTGAGCAACTTTTGGATTCGCTTGAAAGAGACTGCGTCCTGGGTGCCAAGGTTTTGAGCAAATAGGCTGACCCGGAACTCCTCGAGCAACCATCTGGTGGCTACTAGTTTTTCTGGCGCTTTTTCGGGTAAAGGTATTTTGCCGCCGGCAGCTTCGAATAGGTCTTCCGCCTTGCGCAATTCGATTGCACTTATTCGGTCTCGCTCCGGATTGTCTTGAAGTTTCTGAACCCGAAGAGCCACTGCCTTGAGATAGACCTCGAGCCTAGAAAGCCGTGCCAAACCAGTCGCCGAAACTATGTTTCCGGAAGTGAGGCCTTGGATGTGCAGCTTCTCGCTTGCCAAGACCGTCAAGAAGTCGATGGCCTTAGCGTTAGAAATTGACTTATTTGCCTCACTGGCCGCCCTTGAAATCTTTAGCAGCACTTTAGAGACATCAAAGGCGAGCTCAATAGAAATTGCCTCAACGAGATTTCTAAGTTTTTCAAATTCAGCAGCCTTGGTCAAAAGCTGCTCGGAGTGAGACTCTTCCAACTGCTGATTTGCTGCTGCCCGAATCACGTCGGTTACAAACCCGCCGACACCCTGATATCCGAGGCTTGCCAGAGCCAGTTTTTCCGGCTGAGTTAGATGGGAATCGATGTACTTTACGGGGCTTGGGATGCTTTTCACAACGAGTTCGACAACTCCTCTTGGGTGCTCAATAAGTTGCTGAGACTGCGAGGAAAGTAGTTTCAGGTCAACCTGCTTGACTGCAGAATTCCAGACGAGAGCTGGATATGCACTGACCTTGTTCTTGCCCTGGTTAGATTCCAACTGTGTGGGAATGTCATCAAAGTCCCAGGTTTCCAGATCACTTTTCTCAATGGATTCACCCTCAAACTCGATCACTTCTGAGACGGCTTGAGTTACATGATCAGCTAAGTCGCCCTGCAGTTTTGATAGGTCTGCACCAATTGCAATCTCGGTTGCATCTAATTCGAGGATCCTGTAACTGACTTGGAGAGATGTAGGCAACGCGGTCTTATCGAAATCTGCTTCACTCACCCTGACTCCACTGAGCCGCTGCAACTCCTGAGCCAACACGGCAGTGATGTCGCCGATTGGCTCTTCCGGCATAGCAGCGAGAGCCTTGGCTGCCCAGTCTTTGGCTGGGACCACGTGCTTTCTGATTGACTTGGGCAGTCCCCGTATTAACTCAGTCATTAGCTGAACCCTGATAGCTGGAACCAGCCACTCAAAGCCCGATGGTCTAACACTTGCTAAAAGTGTCACGGGAATCTCAACGACTACACCGTCGTGCTGGTTGCCTGGGTCAAAGATGTAACTGAGGTTGAATTCTTGGCCATCGATCACCATTGAGCCTGGGTGATCATCGAGGCTTGCCGCTGAAGTGTCAGCTCCGAGAAGTTCGGCCTTGGTCATGGTCAAGAAATCCGGAGTGTCGGTGCGAAGCTTTTTCCACCAACCCTCGAATGACCTAGTAGAAAAAACATCCAGCGGGATTCGGTTGTTGTAAAACCTGAAGACATCGTCCTCGTTTGCTGCCAGTTGGGGGGCTCGTGCCCTATCGGCATCTGCTTCCATTTCCTGAAGCAACTCTTTGTTTGCTTTATCAAAGACCTGATTCGAATCCCATTCGCCATAGACAAGCGCGTGCCTTATAAAAAGCTCCCTGCAAAACAGTGCATCGATTTTGGAGTATTGGACTTTTCTGCCTTGAACAATAGGCACACCAAATAGGTTAACTTTCTCAAAGCCAATCACGGCACCCAGCTTTTTCTCCCAGTGCGGCTCGGTAACGCTCCTCTTGCAAAGGTCACCTGCAAGTTCTTCTGCCCAAGCTGGATCAATTGCAGCATTCACCCTCGCAAATAGCCTGCTGGTTTCAACCAGCTCGGCACTCATCATGGCTTCTGGTTGCTTTTTAGCTACGGCAGAACCTGGAAAAACGAAGTACTTCTTGTTATTTGCACCGAGGTAAACCTTGGGTTGCCTAACCGGTTTCCCGTTTTTCATGACAGGCTTGTCAACCACTTGCTGGATACCAATCTGACTTAGTAGTCCAGCAAGAATCGCCCGGTGAATCCCGTCCGGATCCTTCTTTCTGCTTTCCTGAACCAGACCCAGTGGTTTCGTAACAGACTTCAGCTGCCGAACCAGGTCTTGCCACTCCCTGATGCGCATGTAGTTGAGAAACTCGGTCTTGCAGAGCCTTCTAAAGGCAGAAGATGAGAGCTTTGCCTGTTGGTCTTCGATGTGGTTCCAGAGGTTTAGAAGCGTTAGGAAGTCGCTTGCCTCGTCATTAAACCTTGCATGCAGACGATCGGCAGCCTCACGCTTTTCAAGCGGTCGCTCTCTCGGGTCTTGGATAGTCAGCCCGGCAACAATTGCCATTACCTCCCGCACAAGTCCCGCCTTTTTGGACGCGATCAGCATTCTGGCAAAACGTGGCTCTATTGGAAGTTGAGAAAGCTGTTTTCCAATTTCGGTCAGTGCTATGGCTCCTGACTCCTCTTCTGTGATGCCACCCAGTTCCTTCAAGAGTCCGACGCCGTCTTTCACTCCCCTTGCGTCAGGTGGTTGCAAAAATGGGAACTTGCGGATATCCCCGAGGCCGCTGGCAGCAGCCTGCAATATGACCGCAGCAAGATTCGTCCTAAGAATTTCAGGGTCTGTGAATTCAGGCCTGGAATCAAAGTCCTCTTTGGAGTAGAGCCTGATTACGGTTCCAGGCGAAGTTCTGCCGGCACGACCCGCACGTTGATTTGCGCTCGCCTGAGAGATAGCCTCGATTGGTAGCCGCTGGACTTTTGCCTTTGGGCTATAGCGCGAGACTCTGGCAGTGCCGGAATCGATCACGTATTTGATGTTTGGGATTGTCAGGCTAGTCTCGGCGACGTTGGTGGCAAGAATTACCCTTCTTTTGACCCCGGCTTGTTTGGAAACCTCAAATACCCTGTGCTGCTCGGCAGAGCTTAACCGGCCATAGAGCGGCAACACCTCGGTGGTGTTCGGCAACAGGCCGCTTGCGATCTTTCCTGCAATGACATCCTGAGCATCTCGAATCTCTGATTCTCCAGATAAGAACACAAGAGTGTCGCCCTGAGGTTTGTCTGCAAGCTCAACCAGTGCCTGAACTACGCCATCAAGGTAATCATTGGCAAGTAGATCATCATCAACATCCGAATTTCTAGAATCATCGCTTACGACCTCGCGATAGAGAACATCGATCGGATAGGTCCTGCCACTGACCTCGATAATCGGCGCATCGTTGAAGTGTTTTGAAAACGACCCGGGATCGATTGTGGCAGAGGTGATTATCACCTTTAGATCGGGTCGCTTTGGCAAGAGTTGCTTCAAATACCCGAGCAGAAAGTCAATGTTTAGTGATCGCTCATGAGCCTCATCGATGATGATCGTGTCATACCTGCGAAGTTCAATATCTCGCTGAAGTGCATTTAGCAAGATCCCATCGGTCATAACTTTTATTTTTGTTTGCTTGCTCGCCTGGTCTGTGAATCTGACCTGGTAGCCGACCAGGGAGCCAAGCTCGACTTGCAACTCCTCGGCAATGCGCTCTGCAACAGACCTCGCCGCTATTCGCCTCGGTTGAGTGTGAGCAATTGATTTTCTGCCAATTTCAAGACACATTTTTGGTAGCTGGGTTGTTTTTCCAGAACCGGTAGCCCCGGCGAGCACAATCACCTGGTTAGCCCGAAGGGCCGCGAGGATCTCAGTTCGTTTTTCAACTACTGGAAGCTCTTCCGGGTAGTTGAAACTAAGCGTGGTCATTCATCCAATGTTAGATGAGCTAACTAGTACCTATCGTCCCTTAGAACTTGAACATCGGAAACCCATGCCGAGCATGCGTAGTGGGGGAAGTAGTTAGTTTTTAGCATTTCCAAAACTTCCGTGGCAACTGCCTCCGGCACTACCGTTTCCAACTTGGCGTTACCGCCCTCTAGGTCGCCGGCTCTTTGGTTTCTCGGGCCAAGTCCGCTGGCGCTTGTGACGGTGTAGCCCTTGGCGCCCTTGGCCATAACGTCTCTTGCAAGTCTTGTGACAAGTCCTGCTTCAACAACTATTACAACGAGTTTCCTGGCCTTTAGCATCAGAGTCCAACGCTTTCTATATAGGTACTAATTTGCAGCATGATCGGTATTCCCAGCGTGAGGTTAAACGGGAAAGTGATTCCAAGGCTAGCGGTCAGATAAATCCCGGGGCTTGCCTCTGGCAGTGCGAGCCGCACTGCAGCAGGTGCTGCGATGTAGGAAGCAGAAGCGCTTAGCACGCCAAGTGTTGCGCTTCCTCCAAGGCTCAATCCAGTTAACTGCCCGGTGAGGACGCCCAAGGAACCGGAAATCAACGGGAATGCGATACCGAAGATCACAAGCCCAAAGCCAGAAGTTTTGAGATCTGAAAGCCTCCTGCCTGCGACGATGCCGAGCTCAAGCAAGAACAGGGTAAGGATTCCAGGGAACAAAGCCACAAAGAACTCATCGATTCTGGCAAACCCAATATTTCCGGTCAGGAATCCGATTACTAGACCACCGGCGAGCAAGAAGATTGATCTTCCGGCAAGAATTTCTCTGAGGCTCTCGTTCCAAGGAACGTTTCGTTTCAAGCCTCTGGTGGCAAGCAGCAGACCAACGATTATGCCTGGGATTTCAAGTATGGCTAGAAGGGTTGTTAGATACCCCTCTACCGAAACAGAAACTGACTCGTAGAAGATGATGGCCGCCGTGAAGGTAACCAAAGATGTCGAGCCATAGTGGGCAGCGAGTGCACCCCTGTCTACCTGGGATAGTTTGCGAATGCGTTTAAGTAAAAAGAAGGCAAGGGCTGGAATCGTGACACCAAGAAGCAGCGTTCCAAGAATTGGCATCCCCACTTCGGCAATGCTCACCTCCGACAGGGCAACGCCACCCTTGATTCCAATTCCGAGAAGCAAGTAGATCGAGATGGCTTGGTAAATAGGCTCGGGAAGCCTCAGGTCACTTCGAATAGCGGTGGCTAACAATCCAAGCCCAAAGGCTAGCACGGGTGCCGAAGTGAGGTTTTGAACTGCAACGCTCAAAATGTCCATCAGCGACTCACCGCCACTCCGCCAAGGTAGTCCACTAGATCTCCAGTTGTTCTGTGGGCGCTGGTTTCGTGCCGGAGTTCTGCATCGCGGTTTATGGAGTAGTGATTGCGGCGGCCGAACTTTTCTTTACTCAGGTAGCCACCATCAGTCAGGTCATTCAAGACATTCACGGTTGACCTAGTGGTCAGCCCAAGCTTTCTGGCTAGTTCTTCGATTCGGCAATCTGGGTTTTCATTTAGTGCCAGCAGCACATGCGCATGGTGAGTCAGAAAAGTCCAACGCTCGCTCAAATCAGGCCCCTATCAGTGAAAAGTTATTCCTAGAAATTTATTTCACCTATAACTATAGGGCAAGACAAATAAAGTCAGTCTTTCTTTGTCGTTGCTTGGCTACCTAAGAACGAAGGGCTTTTGCAAGCTCCCTTGTGCTTTCAATCATCTTGTCCATGTCTCTTTGCGTGTGTGCGAAGGAAACCAACCACTGCTCGTCAAGACCCGGAGGGGTCAAAATGCCGCGGTTCACTCCCCAGAGCCAACACAGCTCAGCGGTTTCAAAGTCGGTTGCTTTGTAATCACGGTAGTTTCGAACCGGCGTTGTGGACCAGATCATTGCACCCTTTACTCCCAGGCCAATTGTGTGGGCAGGAAGGTCATACTCGGCAATTATTTCGTCCAGCTTGGCAAGAGTTGTGTTGTTGATTCCCTCAGCCTTGGCCAAAGCCGCCGGCGTACAGATTTCATCAACAGCATCCGCGGCCGCCATCACCAAAGGATTTCCGTTGTAGGTTCCAAAGTGAGCCATTCGATTGTCAACTACAGCATCCATGTATTCCTGCTTGCCGCCAAAGGCAGCCAATGGGAAACCTCCACCGATGCTTTTGGCAAGGGTGATCAGATCTGGAGTAACTCCAATTCTGGCAGCCGCACCAGCGATACCAGCAGTCAAACCAGTCTTGACCTCGTCGAAAATCAACGCGATGTCGTATTCATCACACAGTGCTCGAACGCCCTGCAAATATCCCTCGTCGGGAAGGATGATAGAAAGGTTTTCGATAACCGGCTCGATCATGAAGCAACCAATCTTGTTGCTGTGATCCCTCATGATTTCTTCGAGTCGTTCCAAGTTGTTATAAGGAACGGCCCAGACGTCTCCGGCCTCAACATCAGGCGGAATCTGTGCCGTTGGAGCTTCGGCAGAACCTACATCTTTTAGATCTGGCTTGACAGAAACCTGAAGTGGGTCGTAGCCACCGTGGTAGCCGCCTTCAATCTTGATAACCCCGTTCTTCTTCTTCACTGCCCTGGCGGTCCTAATCGCATACATCGTCGACTCGGTGCCGGAGTTTGTGAACCGCAGCATGTCCAGCTTGAAGCGCTTCTGAAACTTCTCGGCGACTTCTGTGGCCGTAGGTGACGGTGTCACAAACAGCGTTCCAGTAGAGCGAATCGCTTTTTTAACCTTGCGAATCACCTTCGGGTTTAGATGGCCAACGAGCATGGCTCCAAAGCCCATGGACATGTCCAAAAGCTTTCGGCCATCAACGTCGGTCAGGTACGCACCCTTAGCCGAGACTATTGAAATGGGATATGGGTCCCAGTGTTGAAAGCTGGAGGTAACTCCCAATGGAAGTACCTTGCTGGCTTTCACGTTGTGTTCACCGGATGCTTTTGTGGTTGCTTCGAACCTCGCCCATTCCTGGGCAAGAAGCTCTGCAACTCGCTTCTGGTCAACTGGTTTTGATGTTTCCGGTATATTTCGCCATCCGGCGGATTCATGCTTTGACGTCAATGTCGCGGGCACGGGTATCACTCCTTTATGATCCTTGGAAGAGTTTCCAAGGAATGAGACTCCCCTCAGCCTATGCCATTGTCAGAAAAATTTCTTGCCTTAGTGAGCTTGGCTAATTGCCCCACTCAGTAGGCGATCCAAGCGATAGCAAGACTCCAAAGAGCACTATTACAAAAAGCACGAGTGACAAGACAAAAGTCTTAGGTCTGTTGATAAACCACCTGAAGAGCTGGTCAATCTTTGTCTTGTCTCGGGGGTCTTTACTCTGCTCAAGTCGCCAAAGCCCATCCAGCATGTTCCTGCGATGCAGGAATTTCTCAAACGGAATCGTCGCAAACGGGACAATCGCCAGAATGACTCCAATTGAGGTCTGCATCATTCCCCAGCGGTTGTTTACACCGACTAGCGCTGCAGTAGTTGCATAACTCAAGAACATGAATCCATGGGTTGCCCCAACCACGGTGATCAACATCGGTGGCGTTTCAAATAGGGCTCGTAATACCAGCCCAGTGATCAAAAGCCCCCAGGTGATTGCCTCGCCCAGAGCAAAGTAGCCGAATAGATTTTTCGGGGAATATGTCTCATTTTGTTTTCTCATGATGTTTCAAGAGTAGCCGACGCAACTAGACTGCAGCGGTGCCAGAACTTTCACTGGTGCCCAGATAATTTGATCTGCAGCCCGCAACCAAAATCAGGTGCGTCCATTGAAACTTAGAATTCCAACCCCGCTAGCAATTTCCCTGAGCATCTTTGCCGGAGCACTAATTGCGGTTCAATCCCAGGTAAATGGCGAGCTTGCTATAGCTCTTGATGATGGACTGTTTGCGGCATTACTTTCTTTTGGAATCGGAACCGTGTTGGTTGCCGTTCCATTCTTCATAAGCAAGAACGAGCGAGCAAAGCTCTTTATCGCAACCAAAGCCCTCGGAAGAGGTGTCCCCATCTGGCTGACTTTTGGTGGTTTTTTTGGAGCTTTCTTTGTGATGATGCAGGGTGTTGTCGCTCCCGAAATTGGCGTGACGCTATTTACCCTTGCAATTGTTTCAGGACAGGCAGCAGCAGCCCTGATGGTCGACTCGCTTGGTCTACTTGGGCTAACAAAACGCAAGCTTTCCTTAGCGAGATTACTCGGTGCTGCGATTGCGATTATTGGCCTGGTGCTCTCGTCTGGGCTTGGCGTCGCCGAAGTAAGCGGTTTGATTGTGCTGCCGTTTATAGCTGGATTTGGTTCAGGCTTCCAGCAGGGTTTTAGCGGAAAATTGGCAACAGTCACTGACTCAGTTCTAATCTCAACTTTCATCAACTTTGTGACTGGCACCGCGCTTATTGCCGCAGTTATGTTTACCCTTCAAGGTTTGCCGGATCTTTCCGAAGGCCTGCCGACAAACCCATTTCTCTACCTTGGTGGGCTGGTTGGCGGAATCTTTATCTTTATTCAGATCCTGGTTGTTAGGCAGATTGGGGTTCTAGCTCTGGGGTTATCACTCTTGCTCGGACAGGTTGTGACAGCGCTAATTTTTGATTTAGTAGCACCGATCACCGAAGCGAACTTTGGCCCGCTAACTTATGTCGGCGTTCTGCTGGTGGTTGCCGGTTCGGCACTGGTGGCAATCAAGCGGTAGCCCAAAAATCAAATGACTTGCAGGGAGTTTTAGGCTTTTCGAGAATCCCCTTCTAGAGCTTTTCGATTAGCACGTCCGGGTGCTCATCAAATCGGTAGCCAAGGCCTCTGACCGTTCTGATTACATCTTCGTAGCCTGATATCTTCACCCTGAGCCTACGAACATGAACGTCAATGGTTCTGGCATTTGGCGTTGTCTCACCGCATCGCTCAGAAATATCGGCGATTTGTTGGCGGCTAACTGTTTCACCAGTGTTCTCAATCAAGAAGGCGAAGAGTTCAAACTCTTTGCAGGTCAGTAACGCATTTCTACCATCAACAAACAGACGTCTGCGAGTCAGGTCAACTACCAGTCCCTTGGCAGCGGTTTTCTCGAGCGCTTGAGGCGCAACTGAACCATTGACAGCTCTGGGTTCCTTCAGTGCCAAGCGGGTAATTTCTAGATTGCTTCCCGCTGTCGCGGCTGGGGCAAGTGCGATTGCAGCGTAGGTGGCGCTTGCTTTTTCTGGAACTAGGTTCGAAATAGTCTGCTTTAGTGCAGCGGCTATTTCAGCAAGGGAAGTCCCAGCTGCTCGAGCTTCCTCCTCGGAAATCCCTACGTAAAGGGCGAAGCCTTTGGCTACGGTTGAGGTTTTTACTGGCGCTGTTGCTGGTGAAAGAGTTGAAGTGGTCATTATTGGAGTCCTTTATTGGCAGATGTGCGTTCGATTAGTGCACGAATCACGTGCGTTTGTCGGGGTGCTGGTGCCTAGGAGCTAAATCTGGTGCTAATTAGCCAAGGCACGTGCTCATGCACATTGCCATCGAGCAGCAGAACATGGCGCAGCTTGGCTGCGCGTTCAGTGCTGATCGAGTACTCATTGGTGAAAAGTATCTACAAGGTTTCAATCAAAGTCAAGTTATTACGAATAATTTCAAGCTACTTCACGCGCTTGTCCAACCAAGCAAATAGGTCCTTCTCCACGGTCTTTGCGATGGTGTCATTCAAAAGCTCATGGAACCCACCGGCATAAATCTTGAGCGTTTTGTCTGTGGAAGCGATCGCTTCGTGAAGTGAGATCGAGTTCTTGTGGTCGGTTGACGTGTCTTGATCGCCGTGAATGAATAGCGTTGGCACCACCCACGATGAAACTTTCGACCAAACCTCGTCGGAGAGCATCAGGGTGGTTCTGGCAACTAGGTTCTTCGCCTTGCCGGTAAACATTTCTTTATCGGCATCGATAATCTTCAATAAATCTTGGTCGCGGGTCAACGCCTCGATTCCAGGCCTTGGAAGTGGCATTGGACCGCTCGGGGCAATGGCTGCCATGACTTTGCTTAGAGAACGTTCCCAGCCCTTAGATGGCGTCTGCATGGCAGAGCTTGAGAGCACCACGGCCTCGAGGTTTTCTGGATTGCGAACAACGCTGCCGGCTGTAACAATTCCTCCCAATGAGTGTCCCATCAAAAAAGTCGGCAGCTTCTTAGGCATTGCATCCCTGGCAGCTAGGTGGTCATCCACCGCGTTCACAACATCGATCAGTGCTCTTTCTCCGGCGGTATTTCCGTGGCCCTGAAGATCTATTGCGTAAACGTCAAACCCTTGTTCCAGAAGTTTCGGTATCAGCTTCGAATACTGATCGACGCAGCGAAGCGCATACTCGCCATAGCCATGCTGAAGCAGTATCTGGGCTTTTGGCTTTGGGGCTTTGAAGAAGTAGCCGGCGACAGGTGCGTCAATTAGCCATGGTGCTGGAGTGAGATTTGAAATCTTTTCCACCTGTACTTTCTATTTTGTGCTGGGCAGTCCTGCGCTAAGCAGATGAAGCACGAAAACCTAGAACTGCACTTTTAGATTACTCCTGAACACTCAGCTAATTTTGTTTGGCTTATCACTCGATTAGTGTTCAACTAGGACACCCACAGGAGAGACGATGGCCATCCACGATAAGCAGCACCGCAGCTTCGCCAGCGATAACTACTCAGGAGCTCATCCCCAGGTGATGCAGGCCATTGTCGACGCCAATGGAGGTCACCAGAGTGCCTACGGTTACGACGATTACACGATTGCCCTGCAGCAGAGGATGCGAGATGAGTTCGGGCCTAAGACTGAAACTTTTGTGGTCTTCAACGGAACCGGTGCAAACGTAGTTGCCCTGACTGCAATGATGCCCCGCTGGGGAGCCGTGATCTGTTCAAATCTCGCTCACATCGAAACAGATGAGGGTGGCGCTCCGGAAAGAGTCAGCGGTCTGAAGCTTTTTAATGTCCTGCACGCTCATGGAAAACTCACACCTGAATCGATCGCCACGCAAGTTTATGACATTGGCTTTGAGCACCGCGCTCAGCCGATGGTGGTTTCCATCACTCAAACCACTGAAGTTGGGACTGTCTATACTCCGTCTGAGATAAAGGCCATTGCCGACTACTGCCACCAAAACAATCTGCTACTTCATTTGGATGGCGCAAGAATATGGAATGCGGCTGCAGCCCTAGGTGTGAGCTTCAAGGAAATGATCTCGGACACCGGCGTTGATGTTGTTAGCTTTGGTGGGACTAAAAATGGTGTGATTGCCGCAGAGGCGGTTGTAGTTATAAACCCGGACGCAGTTGATGGACTAATTTATCTTCGAAAAATGTCGATGCAGCTGATGTCCAAGATGCGCTTTGCATCAGCGCAGCTATTGGCGCTTTTTGAAAATGACCTGGGATTCGAATCGGCAAGGCACTCAAACAAGATGGCGTCACTATTGCGATCAACCCTTGAGAAGAAAATTGAAGCTGGCGAAATTACCGGTTTGAAATTCACCAACCCGACCAATGCCAACGCCGTTTTTGCAAGCCTTCCGGTCAGCGCTGCAAACCAGGTTAGAAAGTCCTTTCACTTCTATGACTGGGAGCTGGCAAAAGAAGAGGTTCGCTGGATGTGTGCTTTTGACACAACCGAGCAAGATGTTATGGACTTCGTCGACGCAATTGCGCAGGCCCTCAAGAAATAGCAGCTCAATTGGGCTAACCTAAAGGAAATTCCGCCCAGTGACGCGCGAGAGACTTTTTTGAAACGATTGGGATAAATTTTTTATGAATGCAAATGCAAACATCGGCGTAGTTGGTCTTGCTGTCATGGGTTCAAACCTGGCGAGAAATCTGGCCTCTCGTGAAGGCAACAGTGTTGCCATCTACAACCGCTCCCCAGAAAAAACCCATGATCTAGTTACTGCCCACCCGGAGGCAAACTTCATTGCAAGCCAGACCATCGACGAATTCGTGGGCTCACTGGCAAAACCAAGAATTGCCATCATCATGGTGCAGGCAGGAAAAGCGACAGATGCCGTTATCACTCAGCTTGCAGAGCGCTTTGAAAAAGGCGACATCATCGTCGACGGCGGAAACGCTCTTTACACAGATACTGTGCGCCGCGAAAAAGAAATTTCCCCCAGTGGCATCCACTTTGTTGGGGCCGGAATTTCAGGTGGTGAAGAAGGTGCGCTGAATGGTCCTTCGATAATGCCGGGCGGCACCGAAGAGGCTTATGGCCACCTTGGCCCAATCCTGGAATCCATTGCTGCAGTTGCAGAGGGCGAAGCCTGCGTTACCCACATTGGCAGCGACGGCGCTGGACATTTTGTAAAGATGATCCACAACGGCATCGAATATGCAGACATGCAACTTATTGCCGAGGCCTATGACATCCTGAGGCAAGCCGGGAACATGAGCCCGAAGGAGATCTCCCAGGTTCTAGAGACCTGGAACGGTGGCGAACTAGAGAGCTACCTGATTGAAATCACCTCAGAGGTTCTTGCCCAGGTAGATGCTAAGACCGGCAAACCGCTGGTTGATGTAATTCTCGATGCAGCGGGCTCCAAGGGCACCGGTGTTTGGACAGTCCAGAGTTCACTTGATCTAGGAACCCCGGTTTCTGGAATTGCCGAGGCAGTTTTCGCAAGGTCACTATCCTCTCAGGCAGCCCAGCGAGCAGCCGCTCCTAATTTCTCTGCCGGTCAGACGGCATGGGAAATTGCTGACACTGAAGCATTTATTGAAGATGTCAGAAAAGCACTCTATGCCTCCAAGATTGTGGCCTACGCCCAAGGCTTTGATGCTATTCGTGCCGGAGCACTCGAAAACAACTGGGACATCAACTTAGGTGCCGTTGCAAAAATCTGGCGTGGTGGCTGCATCATCAGGGCCCAATTCTTGAACCGCATCTCGGATGCCTACGGTAAAAACGATGCCCTGTTATCACTGCTGTTCGATGAGTACTTCGTCAATGCAGTCGAAACAGCAGCCTCCAGCTGGCGGAAGGTTGTGGCAAGCGCTTCGCTTGCCGGCATCCCGGTTCCAGCTTTCGCTTCATCGCTTTCCTATTTTGATGGCCTAAGGGCAGAGCGACTTCCGGCAGCTCTTGTTCAGGGTCAGCGCGACTTCTTTGGAGCTCACACCTATAAGCGAATCGATGCCGAGGGCAGCTTCCACACTCTTTGGTCTGGCGATAAATCAGAAGTCTCCACGGACTAGGAATTGCGCACAAACTGGGTATATAAATTCATACCGCTGGCCCTGATTTGGGGCTCCAGCTTTTTCTTTATTGAGTTATCCCTCGAGTGGACAACAGCAGTTGGGGTGGCTTTTTGGCGAACCGCTCTAGGGGCGGCTGCAATGATCATCATCACCTATTCACTGGGTTTTAGGCTGCCTGGAAAAATAAAGCAGTGGCTGCACCTGTTGGTGGCAGGCTTTTTCATGTCTGCATTTCCGTTCACGATGTATGCCTTCGCCCAGCAATACACCACCAGCATTTTGGCCGCGATCTTGAATGCCACGACCCCGATGTTCACGCTATTGGCAACCTTCACAATGTTTAGGGCGCAGAAGCAAAATCCGACCGCAATCATTGGGCTTTTGGTGGGGCTCGTGGGCGTCGGCATAACCCTTGGAATCTGGCAGGGGTTTGGTGCCAGCGAACCAATCGCAATTATCGCTCTGCTTCTAGCTTCAATTTCATACGGCATTGGGACTCCTTACATTCGAAGATATATAACCCCCATGGAACTGCCCACCACGGCAACGGCAAGCGTTCAAGTATTGACCAGTGCGATTATCTTGTTACCGGTTTATCTCTTGACTGGCCCACTTTTTATTGCTCCTCCAACAATTCAGAGCGCTGGTGCGCTGGTATTGCTGGGTGTTTTGGGCAGCGGCATTTCCTATTGGCTTTTCCACCAGGTTGTCGCTGCAGCTGGCAGCGCCGTTGCCGCAACCGTCACTTACACAAACCCGGTGGTCGCAACCGTCTGGGGCGTGCTGCTATTGAGTGAAGGTTTGCACTGGTACGAACCAGTGGGGGCAATCTTGGTCTTGATTGGAGCGTTTTTCACGCAAGGTAGAAGGTTGAAAGTTAGAAAAACTAAGAACTAGTTGCTCTTGCGCAAATCAGGGACCACCCAGGGTCTTGTGATGAACATCAAACTTGCCAGCGATCCGACAAACAGGATGCCTATCAAGAGACCAATGTCTCTGGTGTTGTCGTTATTCAAGAAGCCATAGACAATCGACACCAAGCTGGCAGTTGCGAAGTTCACAACACCCAGCAGCGAAGCTGCTGTTCCAGCCTCGGAACCGTGGTTATAAAGCGCGATCGTAGGAATGGTAGTTATGCCGGCGCCAAAGATAAACAACTGCAGCATGAAAAAAGCCTCCGCAACAACCAAGCCCGATCCGGCTGTCACAAACAAACCGGTACCAATAAAAACACCGGTCGTTGAGTAGATGGCCAAGAGCCACTGCCCCTTGATGTGCTTGGCTGCATAAGCGCCAACCTGCACGCCGATATATGACGCGAGGGAGTTCGCCGCAATCCAAAATCCGAAGTCACTGGGGCTCAAACCAAAACTGTCTTGGAACAAAAACGGAACGTTGTTCAGATATGCAAAAAGAGCTGAGATTTGAAGAGCTCCAAAAATCAAAAGGCCAATGTAGATGCGGTCCTTCAAGACCGCTAGGTAACCCCTGGCTAACCCCAGCGGCGTGCTGCTGCGTCTTTTTGCAATCGGAAGAGTTTCTACAAGTAGTCCAGAGGAAAACAGCACCAGCACGAGACCGCCGAGGCCGAAGATCAAGAAGATCGCCTGCCAGTTACCGGCCTGAGTCACCTGAGCCCCGATGATCGGTCCAATAATTGGAGAGAGCGATTGAATCAAGAAAATCTTGGCCAACATCGACTGCATTTTCTGGCCGCGGTAAAGGTCTCTTGCTATAGCTCGGCTGACAACATCGGCTCCGGCGGCAAAAAAACCCATGGCAAAACGCAACACCAAAAACATTTCAAAATTCGGTGCAAAGAACGCCAAGACCGCGCTCAGGCTAAAGCCGGCGGTTGCTATCAGAATTAGTGGCCTTCTTCCAAACGCATCCGAAAGAGGTCCGATGACGAGCATTCCGAGTGCAAGACCTATGGTCACACCGGTCAGTGAGGCTTGGACAGTTCCATTGGTAACACCAAAGAAGGTTGAAATGTCAGGGAAAGCAGGAAGGAAGGGGTCAATTGAAAATGGAACGAGGCACATTGAAAGGGCAAGAATTATCACGTAACTCAGCAGCATTTTTTTAGAAAGCTGATCGCCAGAATCTATAACCCTGCCACGAATCCGATTGGGTTTAGAGTTTGGCACCCTAAGAGAATAGTGCCTGTGCGATGACTTCGCCCTCTTGAACCCCGCCGGCTACTGCAAACTCGGCAGAGCCGATTGGAACAGTCCACTTATTCAGCAGGTCAAGCTCATCCAATCGCCGTTGGATCGGCATGAACTGTCTGGCCATGTTTCTTTGGTGAGCCTTCCAAATCTGACCAAAATTAGCAGTTTGTGCCTTAATTCAAAAAATCATCCGACACGCGGGCAAATCAGAGGGCCTAAAGTTCAAGTTGTGGGTTAAGGTTCAAGAAATAACTAAATAAGTGGTTTTTTTTACGTTTCATTACTAGATGTAGTGGTTAAGTGCTATTGTAGGAAATCTGAAAATCGCGAGAGATTCACCAATTTTTTGTCAAAATCAAGGCCAAATAAGGCCTCGGGGAACTAAAGGGAGGCAACCAATGTCGGTTACCGTTTACACACTTCCAGCCTGCGTTCAGTGCGATAGCACAAAGCGCATGTTGCAGCGCAACCAGGTCGAGTACGACGAGGTTGATATGAGCCAGGATCCGGTTGCTCTAGACATGGTTAAGACCCTTGGCTATACCGCTGCTCCAGTTGTTGTATCAGGCGAAGACCACTGGAGTGGTTTCCGCATGGACCGCATTCAGTCACTCAGCGCCTAAATAGGTAATGAAATGTTCGACGTCGTTTACTTCTCATCGGTTTCTGAGAACACAAAGCGATTTGTAGAGAAACTCGGATACTCAAGCATCCGAATCCCGCTCAAGTCAGAGGAAGCTGCGAGCTTCACTCACGAGAGTGAAAGCGTTCTCGTCGTCCCAACCTACGGGTCCGGGGATGACAACAACACTGTTCCAAAGCAGGTAATCAAGTTTTTGAATAACCCTGCAAACCGCAAGCATGTGCGTGCTGTGATTGCGACTGGAAATACCAACTTTGGCTCTTCCTATGGATTAGCCGGGGACCTGGTAGCCGCCAAGCTCGGAGTTCCGCTTTTATATAAGGCAGAACTGCTGGGAACACCGGACGACATCGAACAAGTAAGAGAAAGGCTGGAACAGCTGTGGCTAACCAGATAGTAGAACTAGACGACAACGGAGTTGCAACAGGTAAGACCGGTGTTGAATCCACCATGAGCTACCACGAGCTGAACGCCATGATCAACCTTTGGGATACCGAAGGAAAGATGCAGCTTGAAAAAGACAAGCTTGCGGTTCGCAAATACTTTCTAGATCACGTCAACCAGAACACAGTGTTCTTCCACTCTCTCAAAGAGCGCTTAGATTATTTGGTTGAGAACGAGTACTACGAAAAAGAGATTCTCGACCAGTACAGCTTTGAGTTCATCGAAGAACTTGAAAAGCTTGCCTACTCAAAGAAATTCCGTTTCGCAGCCTTCATGGGTGCATATAAGTTCTACACCGGCTACGCGCTAAAGACCTTTGATGGTGAGCGCTACCTAGAGCGCTTCGAAGACCGCGTTGTAATGGTTGCCCTAGCTCTAGCCGAGGGCAAGGAAGACATCGCCGTTTCAATGGTTGAAGAAATCATCGCCGGTCGCTTTCAGCCAGCAACTCCAACTTTCTTGAACTGCGGTAAAAAGCAGCGCGGTGAGTTTGTATCCTGCTTCTTGCTTCGCATTGAAGACAACATGGAGTCAATCTCCAGGGCTATCAACTCAGCTCTGCAACTTTCAAAGCGTGGCGGAGGTGTTGCGCTAAACCTTTCCAACGTCCGTGAGTACGGCGCTCCAATCAAGAAGATTGAGGGCCAGTCCTCTGGAATCATCCCAGTAATGAAGCTTTTGGAAGACAGCTTTTCTTACGCTAACCAACTTGGTGCTCGTCAGGGTGCCGGTGCGGTTTATCTAAATGCCCACCACCCAGACATTCTGCGCTTTTTGGACACCAAGCGTGAGAACGCCGATGAGAAAACCAGAATCAAGACCCTCTCAATTGGTGTAGTAATTCCAGACATCACAATGCACCTTGCAAAAGACAACGAGGACATGTACCTGTTCTCCCCATACGATGTCGAAAAAGTCTACGGAGTTCCATTCGGTGACATCTCAGTAACCGAGAAGTACCAGGAGATGGTTGACGACGGACGTATCCGCAAGCAGAAGATCAAGGCAAGGACACTGTTCGAGCGCATTGCAGAGCTTCAGTTCGAGTCCGGCTACCCATACGTCATGTATGAGGACACCGTAAATAAGGCGAACCCAATTGAGGGACGCATCAACATGTCAAACCTCTGCTCTGAAATTCTGCAGGTGAACACACCAACCACCTACAACGCAGACCTGTCCTATGACCAGATTGGCAAGGACATCTCTTGCAACCTAGGTTCACTAAACATTGCAATGGCAATGGATGGCCCGGACTTTGCAAAGACCATCGAAACCTCAATTCGCGCATTGACATCAGTGAGCGACCAGTCAGACATCGTAAGCGTTCGCTCAATCTCTGACGGTAACCACAAGTCACACGCAATTGGTCTTGGCCAGATGAACCTCCACGGCTACCTAGCAAGAGAGCACATCCACTACGGCAGTGAAGAGGCGCTTGATTTCACAAACATCTACTTCTACACCGTTGTGTTCAACGCAATCCAGGCTTCAAACAAGATTGCGATCGAGCGCGGTAGTGCCTTTGCTAACTTCGAAAACTCCACCTACGCAAGCGGTGAGTACTTCGAGAAGTACGTTTCCCAGGTATGGGAGCCAGCAACCGAGAAGGTAAAAGAGCTGTTTGCTAAGTCAGGTGCAACAATCCCAACTCAGAATGACTGGAAGAAGCTAAAGAAGTCAGTCATGGAGCATGGTATCTACAACCAGAACTTGCAGGCCGTGCCACCAACCGGTTCGATTTCTTACATCAACAACTCCACCAGCTCAATCCACCCAATTGCCTCTCGAATTGAGATTCGCAAGGAAGGAAAGCTTGGGCGCGTTTACTACCCAGCCCCATTCCTATCCGAAGACACCTGGGACTACTACGACGATGCCTATGACATCGGTCCAGACAAGATCATCGACACCTACGCGGCTGCAACCCAGCACGTTGATCAGGGCTTGTCACTGACCCTGTTCTTCAAGGACACTGCAACCACCAGAGATGTCAACCGAGCACAGATCAATGCTTGGCGCAAGGGCATCAAAACTATTTATTACATCCGCATTCGTCAGCAGGCCCTGTTAGGTACAGAGGTTGATAGCTGCGTTAGCTGCATGCTCTAGGGACCAAGGAAGAAAACTATGGAAAAGATAAAGCTAGTAAGCCGTCCAGTTAACTGGAACAAAATTGAAGATCCAATTGACATGGATGTCTGGAACCGACTGACCTCCAACTTCTGGCTGCCAGAGAAGGTGCCCATTTCCAATGACATTCAGTCATGGGAGACACTAAAGCCTCACGAGAAGACCCTCACCATGCACGTGTTCACCGGCTTAACCATGCTGGACACCATTCAGGGAACCATCGGTGCTGCTGCATTGCTTCCAGATGCCCGCACGCCACACGAAGAAGCAGTCATCACCAACATTGCCTTCATGGAGTCAGTTCACGCCAAGAGCTACTCATCGGTGTTCTCAACCCTTTGCTCAACAGCTGACATCGATGAAGCTTTCCGCTGGAGTGAGGACAACCCTCACCTGCAGAAAAAGGCTGAAATTATCCTCGGTTACTACAACGGTGATGACCCGCTAAAGCGCAAGGTTGCCAGCACTTTGCTGGAGAGCTTCCTGTTCTACTCTGGCTTCTACCTACCGATGTACTGGTCGTCAAGGGCAAAACTAACCAACACCGCAGACTTGATTCGTCTGATCATTCGCGATGAGGCTATCCACGGTTACTACATCGGTTATAAGTACCAACTTGCTCTTGCCGAGGAAACAACCGCTCGCCAGGAAGAGATGAAGGGTTACACCTACGATCTTCTGCTTGAGCTATATGACAACGAGATCAAGTACACCGCTGACCTCTACGACGGCATGGGCCTGACCGAAGACGTAAAGAAGTTCCTTCGCTATAACGGCAACAAGGCTCTGATGAACCTCGGTTATGACCCACTGTTCCCGAAGGACGAGTGCGACGTAAACCCGGCTATCTTGGCTGCTCTTTCACCAAATGCGGATGAGAACCACGACTTCTTCTCCGGTTCTGGCTCTTCTTACGTAATTGGTAAGCACGAGTCGACAACTGACGACGACTGGGACTTCTAAGGAGGCGAATATGGATTGCAATTGCGGAGGCTCTTGTGGCTGTGGCACCAAGCACTAAATTGTTTTGATTAGACCGGGTGACACTAAAAGTTACCCGGTTTTTTCGCCCCCAAATAACCTGAAAGAAAATCATGGATAGCACTCTGCTGTTGGCCTTCGCGGTCACACTGGCCGCTGGCCTATCCACTGGTATTGGTTCGGCCCTCGCCTTCTTCACAAAAACCACCAATAAAGCATTCTTTGCGATTTCCATGGGCTTCTCTGCTGGTGTGATGATCTACCTGAGCTTCGTCGAGATTCTTCCAAAATCGACTCTTTACATGACCAGCAGCCTGACCGAACTGGAGGCTGCGGCAATGGCTGCCTTCGCACTAATCCTTGGCATGGTTGTAATGGCCGTTATCGACGCTCTGGTGCCGTCTGGGGCTAACCCCCATGAGAACACACAGGTAGAGCTCATTGGAGACGACCAGAGCCAATTGGATTTTGCCGAGGACGCTGCAAATCAGAAACTCCTCCGCATGGGAGTCTTTGTGGCTCTTGCAATTGCCATCCACAACTTCCCTGAAGGACTAGCAACGTTCTTGCTGGTCCTTGACGACCCACAAATAGGTATCGCGTTGGCGGTGGCCGTCGCAATGCACAACATCCCCGAGGGAATTGCTGTTTCAGTTCCGGTTTACTACGCAACAAAATCAAAGGGCAAAGCCTTCAGGCTGAGTTTTCTATCTGGGCTCGCGGAGCCTGCTGGAGCGGTCATTGGCTACCTGATCCTTGCACCGTTTTTGACCGACTTCTCGCTCGGCTTTATTTTCGCGATGGTTGCCGGAGTCATGATCTTTCTCGCGATTGACACCCTGCTCCCGACAGCTAAGAACTCAGCCCGCGGTCACCTGACCGTCTATGGGCTGATGGCAGGTATGACAGTTATGGCTGCCAGCTTGGTCCTACTCAGGTTATAGAAAAACCCCCGCAGAAAAACTGCGGGGGCCTTTCAAAAAAGTAACGAAAATTACTTTAGGGTAACCTTGCCACCAACGGCTTCGATCTTTGCCTTGGCTTCTTCAGCGGCTTCCTTCTTTGCACCCTCCAAGAGGGTTGAAGGAGCTGCGTCAACAAGTGCCTTAGCTTCGCCCAGGCCTAGGTTAGTGATAGCACGAACCTCCTTGATGACCTGGATCTTCTGGTCGCCAGCAGCTTCAAGAACGACATCAAACTCGTCCTTCTCTTCTGCTGCCTCAGCAGGAGCGGCGCCTGCTGCAGCAACTGCAACTGGTGCTGCTGCTGATACTTCAAATACTTCTTCGAACTTCTTTACG
>JAQWUU010000044.1 GCA_029241985.1 Aquiluna sp.
TGTAACACATCCCCCAATTAGGAAGGTAGTACCCATGGCTAACTTTATCCCAACCGGTGACGGAGGTCACTCGGGCTGGCGAGCTTCAGTTCAGAAGTTCGGCGGCAATCTCGCAGGAATGGTAATCCCGAACATTGGCGCATTTATCGCCTGGGGCTTGCTAACTGCATTGTTCATCCCAACCGGCTGGCTGCCAAATGAGCAGCTAAGTTCAATGGTTGGTCCGATGATTATCAACCTACTTCCAATCCTCATCGGTTACACCGGTGGACGTTTGGTACACGGTCAGCGTGGTGCCGTTATCGGTTCTATCGCAACCGTAGGTGTAATTGTTGGAACCTCAATCCCAATGTTCCTTGGTGCCATGCTTATTGGTCCATTGGCAGCTTGGGTATTGAAGAAGATCGACGCAGTTCTTGACCCAGTTACACCAACTGGTTTCGAGATGTTGATTGGTAACTTCTCACTAGGTATTTCCGGAATGCTAATGGCGATCCTTGGATTCCTAGGAATTGGCCCAGCCGTAAACGCAATTTCTGATGTACTTGGAGCAGGCGTGAAGGTTCTGGTTGACACAGGCTTCTTGCCACTGGCTTCAATCTTGATTGAGCCTGCCAAGATTCTGTTCTTGAACAATGCCATTAACTTCGGTGTACTTGCCCCAATTGGTGCGGTAGAAGCTGAAGAGACTGGCAAGTCAATCATGTTCATGCTCGAGTCAAACCCAGGACCAGGTCTTGGACTACTAGTTGCCTTCTGGCTTGCAGGACCGAAGATCCTTCGCGGTTCAGCTCCGGGTGCAATTGTTATCCACTTCCTTGGTGGAATCCACGAAATCTACTTCCCATACGTACTACTTAAGCCAATCGTTGTTCTTGCAGCGATTGCCGGTGGTGCAACTGGTGTTGCTACATTCGCGGCTACCGGTGTTGGCCTTGTTGCTACACCGTCACCAGGATCAATCTTCGCTTACATGACAATGACTCCTCCAGGAAACCACTTCGGTGTTCTACTTGGAATCGCATTGTCTGCTGCTGTTTCATTCGTAGTTGCATTCTTCATCTTGAAGGCAACAGGCTCCGGCGATGACGCTGCAGATCTCGATGCTGCTAAGGCAAAGAGTGCGGAAATGAAGTCAGGAACAGCGAACTAATCATGGCGACTATATCTGGCGCCTCAGTCAAGAACATTGTTGTTGCTTGCGAGGCTGGAATGGGTTCATCGGTAATGGTTGCAAAAATGCTTGCAAAGCAACTAAAGGCCCAAGGGGTCGCCGTAACTCACTCTCCTGTAAACCAACTGAACGATACGGCTCACGATCTTGTGCTCTGCCACCGCGGACTTGGCTCCAGAGCCAAGCAAGCGGTGCCTGGATCTGTTGTGATCGTGTTCGACATGTTCCTTGGAGATCTTCGGATCGCCGAGGTAGTGTCACGCATTCAGTCCGGGGACGACATTAGCGATGACTAATCTCGTCCAACAGGCCGGTATAAAGCTAGATGTCACAGCCTCCTCTCCGGAGGAGGCTGTGCACATCGCTGGCAAACTACTGGTAGAACTCGGTGCCACCACACAGGCTTATGCCGACGCGATGTGGGAAAGGGAGCAAATCTTCCCATCTGCAATCGGTCTAGGTTTCGCTATTCCTCACGGCACTGACGTATCTAGAGCACATGTTATTTTCGACCAGCTGGTCTTCATAAGGCTTGCTGAAGAAACCGACTGGGCCGATGAGAAAGTTACTTGCGTGCTTGGTATTGCATCCCAAGGGGATGGGCACGTGGAGTTGCTCGGCAACTTGGCTGAGTTGATTCAAGAAGAAGACAAGCTGGCTATTCTCCAGAATTCTCAGAGTGCTGAGGAAATCGTTGAGCTGTTGATTGGAACTGCAACCGAGTAAAACTCGGTAGATTTTTTTAGAGGAGTAAAGCATGCGGGCAGTCCACTTCGGTGCCGGAAATATCGGTCGAGGTTTCATTGGCGCAGTGCTGCAAGACTCCGGATACTTCGTCACTTTTGCTGACGTGAATCAAGGACTTATTGACCAGCTTCTGAAGTCCAAAAAATATTCGCTCATCGAACTTGACGCGATTGAAAAGCGCACGACCTACAAAAACTTTGCAGTTCTCAATTCTTCTACGCAGGAGTCCGAACTAGTGAATGAAATTGGGTCGGCGGATGTCGTAACGGCCTCTGTCGGCGCAAACATCTTGCCCTTCATTGCGCCTGTAATTGCCAAGGGGATTGCGGCTCGCACCTCTGACAAACCGCTTGTGGTGATGGCCTGCGAGAATGCGATCAACGCAACGGATTTGTTGGAGACAAAAATCTTGGAATTGCTAGGAGCTATTCCTTCAGGTGTGTACTTCGCAAACACGGCAGTTGATCGAATCGTACCCATGCAACCTGCTGGCTCTGAACCAGATGTGATTGCCGAGAGTTTCTGCGAGTGGGTCATCGATACCAGCACGCTAAACAATTTGGAACTTGAGATACCTGCGGCCACGATGGTCAATGACCTGGCGCCATTTATTGAACGAAAGCTTTACACAGTAAACACGGCTCACCTCACAATTGCTTACATGGGGCAGCGCTACGGCCACAAAACAATTTCGAGCTCTCTGACAGATCCAATTGTGCGAGATGTCACCGCAAGGGTTATGGAAGAAACCTCCATGGCTCTGGTGACAAAGCACAACTTGAATGCCAGTGAACATGCCGAGTATGTGAGAAAGACACTGCTAAGACTTGCCAATCCCGCTCTGGACGATCAGGTCGAAAGGGTAGGTCGGCAGCCGATTCGAAAGCTTTCCAGACACGAAAGACTGATTGGCCCAGCCGCTCTCTTGGCAGAATATGGCGAGGAGCCGACCGCACTGCTAGAGGTGGTTGACGCGGCCATGGATTTTGTAAACGTTGGTGACCCTGAGGTTGCAATGCTGGCCTCAAAGCTGTCAACGCTGACTCCGGAAGAATTTGCCGAGGAGATATGCGGAATCGGCCCAGAGCATGCTCTGGCCAAGTCGCTCCATTCAAGCATTGCCACGCATCAGGGAGCTCTTAGTCACAAATAACCAGTTCCCAAGACTTTTTACCTCATTACACTTTCGAACAAGAAACCCAAGGAGAACCAAGATGGCCACCGTAAAAAGCTCAGTCACAATTCATGACCCGATCGGACTTCACGCAAGGCCTGCCGGTCAGATTGTGAAGCTGGTCAAGGAGTCCGGGCTCGAGGTCAGAATCGGAAAGCATGGGCAAGATCTCGTGAAAGCCAACTCGCCGTTGCGCATGATGGCGATGAAGGCTAAAACTGGCGAGGAGCTGCTTATTGAAGTAGACGCCGATGATGAAGCGTCAGCTAACGACATTATTTCCCAGGTTCAAGAATTTTTGAAGGGCTAACTTTGGTATCCAGCGGCACAATTCTTAACGGTATGGGCGTTGGCCTTAGCGCCGTCACTGCAGAGGTATTTCGAGTAAAGCCGGCCATGCCGCTACCTGAAGCCGCGAAGCATTCAGGCGACACTGCTACTGAGACTCAAAGATTGAAATCAGCAATCACAGCAGTTGCAGAACAGATGAATCTTTTGGCAGAGTCGGCCGGGGAAACTTCGGCTGAGATTTTTGAGGCACTCAACATGCTGCTGGAAGATGAAGACCTTTTTGACACAGCGGTTATTCAGATTGAGGACGGATGGGAAGCTGGCACTTCATTCATTCGTGCCGTTGAGGAGTTTGCGGAGCTTCTCTCAGGAGATGCAGCCTTTGAGGAGCGCTTGGCCGATATTCGCGATCTTGCGAAGCGGGTAGCTGCAAACATTGCCGGCATTTCTCTGGGCTTAGACCTTCCGACTTCGGGCAAGTTTGTGATTGTTGGGGAGGATTTTTCTCCGGCGGACACTGCCCAGTTCACCGAAGCGGTGGTTGGCGTAGTGACGATCCAGGGTGGGCCAACCTCCCACACGGCAATCATCTGTCGTTCTAAGTCAATTCCAGCGGTCGTATCTTGTTCGAAGGCGGCGGACCTGGTTGATGGCATGACCGTATTGGTCGACCCTGTCGGAGACCGCGTCGTCGTAGAGGGCAAAGAGTCGGACATAACTAAGCCGCTGACTTTTATTGCCAAGAGCCACGACCCGCTGATTCCAGTGCGAGCAAACATTGGCTCGCTCGAGGATGCGATTGCTGCGAGTGCATCGGCAGCTGAGGGAGTGGGTCTTTTTAGAACTGAGTTACTTTATCTTTCCGCTACGACACAGCCATCTAAAGAAGCCCAAGCCAAGGGCTATGAGGAGATTCTTCGAGCCGCACCAGCCGGGCCGATAGTTGTCAGAACAATTGACGCCGGCAGCGATAAGCCAGTGCCATTTTTGAATATGGGCCACGAAGAAAACCCGGCTCTGGGTGTTCGTGGGTACCGGTTGATTGAAAATCACAGAGATTTCATTATTGATCAGCTCGAGAGTTTGGAAACAGCCCGAGAAGCATCGGGGCGCGAAGTTTGGGTTATGGCACCCATGATCGCAACTGCTACAGAGGCACTGGAATTCGCCGCGCTGGCAAGGGCGGCAGGGCAGTTCAAGGTTGGAATAATGGTCGAAACCCCGAGCATCGTCTATGAAATTCCTTCACTCGAAGGAAAACTAGATTTCATTTCAGTCGGAACAAATGACCTGTCGCAGTATCTATTTGCTGCAGATCGGATGAATCCAGCCCTAGGTGCAATGCTGAATCCTTGGCAGCCGGGACTGATTAGGGCGCTAAAGCAGATTTCGGAAGCAAGTTCGGCTGCTGGAATCTATTCAGGTGTTTGTGGGGAGAGTGCCTCGGACCCGGCTTTTGCCGTGTTGTTGGCAGGCATGGGATTTGATTCGGTGTCATCTTCAAGATCACAGGTGGGAGCCGTCAGAGAAGCACTCAGTGCTGTAACTCTGGAGCAGGCAAAAGAAGTACTAGCGGCGGCTCTTTCTGGCAACAGCGCTGAAGAGGCAAAGACAAACGCTATTGGAGTGCTCAGCGGTATTTCAGAGAACTAAACTTGAGAGCATGTCAGGCCTGAATCCAGCACAGCTACCTCAACTAAGAAAAGTTCTCAAATTCTACAAAGTGTCATCCAACGTGACAGGCGTGTTTCTGTTGCTTTTGATGGTGACTTGGGGGATTAGAAGGCTTCCATTTTTGGGGTTCGATCTTTGGCTGTTGGGGCCAAATGGGTTTTTGACTTTTGAGCAATATGGAATCGACGGCGAAGGTCTGCCCGATTCTGGTTTCAACCTAACCGTTTGGATATTGATTATCCACGGCTGGCTGTACGTGGTCTACCTCTTTGCAGATTTCAGGGTTTGGACACTGATGCGCTGGTCGTTTATTCGATTCTTGCTAATCGCATTGGGCGGGGTGGTACCGCTGTTGAGCTTTATAACCGAAAACCGTTACGCCAAAATGGCACATACTGAAATTGCAGAGTTAGAGGCGAAGAGTTGAAAACAGTTTTAGTAGTTGATTTTGGAGCTCAATACGCCCAGCTGATAGCCAGAAGAGTCAGAGAGGCAAACGTCTACTCTGAGATCGTGCATCACTCAATTAGTGCCGCCGACATTCTCGCAAAGCAGCCCGCCGCCATCATCCTGTCAGGGGGCCCGGCAAGCGTTTACGAGCCAGGGTCACCCGAGCTTGATCCAAAAATCCTTGAGCTTGGAATTCCGGTTCTTGGCATCTGCTACGGCTTCCAAGTTCTAGCTAATGCACTTGGCGGTCAGGTCGACAAAACCGGTAAGCGCGAATACGGAGCAACTGACATGTCTATTGCTCACTCCGGCACTTTGCTCGAAGGTCAGCCAATGAGTCAGGTGTGCTGGATGAGTCACGGCGATCAGGTCATGAAGGCGCCAGCGGGGTTCGAAGTACTCGCGTCAACATCCACTACTCCGGTAGCAGCCTTTGAATCAGAGGAGAGAAAAATCTTTGGTGTCCAATGGCACCCGGAGGTTAAGCACTCGGATCAAGGTCAAAAAGTTCTTGAAAACTTTCTCTACCTCGGCGCTGGCATTGAGCCAACTTGGAATTCGGGCAACGTGATTGCCGAACAGGTGGAAAAAATCCGCGCTCAGGTCGGGAGTGCTCGAGTGATCTGCGGTCTTTCCGGCGGGGTAGATTCAGCGGTGGCTGCGGCGCTAGTTCACCGAGCAGTTGGTGATCAGCTGACAGCCGTCTTCGTTGACCATGGACTGCTTCGTGAAGGAGAGAAAGAACAGGTCGAGCGTGACTATGTTGCAGCGACTGGTATTCGACTGGTTACAGAAAGCGCGGAAGATATTTTCTTGTCGGCACTTGCTGGCGTGACTGACCCAGAGCAGAAACGAAAGATTATTGGCCGCGAGTTCATTCGTAGCTTTGAAAAAGCAGAGCAGAAGTTAATTGCAGAGGCTGAAGCGGACAACACCCCCATCAAGTTCTTGGTTCAAGGAACTCTTTATCCGGATGTTGTTGAGTCCGGAGGGGGCGCAACCGCCGGTATCAAGAGCCACCATAATGTCGGCGGCCTGCCCGAAGACCTTCAATTCGAACTTGTTGAGCCGCTCAGGGAGCTATTCAAGGATGAGGTCAGGGCTATCGGCTCCGAACTTGGGCTGCCGGACGAAATAGTCTCAAGGCAGCCTTTTCCTGGCCCTGGCCTCGGGATCAGAATTGTGGGCGAAGTTACCAAGCAGAGGCTTGACTTGTTGAGGCAAGCCGACGCCATTGTGCGGGAAGAGCTCTCATCGGCAGGCAAGGACCAGGAAATCTGGCAATGTCCAGTGGTGCTCCTGGCAGAAGTCAGATCCGTCGGAGTGCAGGGGGACGGTAGGAGCTACGGTCACCCAATTGTGCTTCGTCCGGTTTCATCGGAAGATGCGATGACTGCAGACTGGTCGAGACTTCCTTACGACCTGTTGGCAAGGATTTCGAATCGAATCACAAATGAAGTTCATGATGTCAATCGAGTGGTGCTAGACATCACCTCAAAGCCACCCGGCACAATTGAGTGGGAATAGCGTGCTGGTTTTCGGTCACCGAGGGGCTTGCGGTTATCTTCCAGAAAATACCATCGAGTCAATGGAACTTGCTTTTGAGCTAGGCGCCGATGCTGTTGAATTTGATGTCGTTTTCACCAAAGACGGCCACGGTGTGATTCGTCACGACATGGACCTCGCCAGCACCACAGATGTTTTGAGTCACAGCTTCTTGTCTTCCAGGGTTGATGAGCTGACTCTTGAGGACATTCTGCGGCTTAGGGCAAAAGAGCGTTACCCCGATGGCAGGACGGAGTCGGCGGCCAATGATGGAAAGTTCTTTGTCCCAAGCTTGCTTCAGGTGCTGTCAAATCCGAACTTCGATAATCGACATCTCATCATTGAGATCAAATCTGGTGATGAGGCAATTAGCAGCGGTTTGAACCCAATCGAATTCATTGCTCAGGTGCTGCAAGATAGCAACTGGCAGAAGCGCGGGATGAAGATCACATTTGAAGCATTCGAGTTCGATTTTCTGAAAGAACTAAAGAGCCAGCTCGGAGCCGGCTATAAATTTGTATTTCTAGTTGCTCCGGATACTGTTCCTGATCGGGCCGCGGGGCTGGAAGACAGCTACCTGAAGGAAATTGCGCAGAATTTTGACGGTATTTCGCTCGCCATCCCTATGGTGCTGGTTGGCGATTTAGTCAGCAAAGCAAAGGCAATGGGCTTGCCGGTATATATCTACACTGCCAGAGTGGAGACCGCAGAGGGCAACGTCGAAAAGTGGTTTGAACGCCTAATCTCGACCGGTGTCGACGGTATCTTTGCCGACCAGCCTGACCTTGTGCTCAAAACAGTCGCAGACCTCGCCTAGGCTACCTACCGATGTCACTAGAGATTTTTGATCACCTAAACCCAGATTCCCTACTCGAAGGGTTAAATCCTCAGCAGCAGGAAGCCGTTAAGTATCGCGGCAGATCGCTGCTGATAGTTGCTGGCGCGGGCTCTGGGAAAACTAAAGTGCTAACCCATCGCATTGCCCACCTGCTAGCGAATAAGGAAGTTTGGCCATCGCAGATCCTGGCAATCACTTTTACCAATAAGGCAGCCGCTGAAATGCGTGAGCGTGTTGAGGGGCTCGTCGGTCAAGCTGGTCAGGGCATGTGGCTTAAGACTTTTCACTCCGCATGTTTACAGATTCTTCGTCGGGAAGCCGAACGGTTAGGTCACGACTCAAACTTCAGCGTCTATGACACTGGCGACACAAGAGCACTGCTGAAGAGGCTTTTGCGAGAAGCTGGGGCAGAGGATGCTGACATCAAGCCTTCCCAGGCAGCAGCGATTATTTCCAATGCGAAGAACGAGCTGAAAGATGCGGAGGACTTCGCAAGAAATGCCGACAGGTCTAATCCGAGGGAGCGCATTGTTGCTGAGGTCTTTCAGGCCTACACTGCGGAATTGAGAAGGAACAACGCCTTTGACTTCGACGATCTTATTGGTGAGACAGTTGGTCTTTTTCAAGCTTTCCCGGAATTGAGAGCCAGATACCAAAAGCGTTTTCGTCACGTCCTAGTGGATGAGTATCAAGACACAAACCATGCTCAATACGCTTTGATACGTGAATTCACAAGACCGCTTCCCGAAGAGCACGCAATCTTCGATGATCGAACGGGCGAGCAGCTCGGGCCTGCTGACCTCACGGTGGTCGGTGACTCTGATCAATCGATTTATGCGTTCCGTGGAGCTGACATTCGCAATATCACGGAGTTCGAGAGAGATTTTCCAGGTGCTCAAACAATTTTGCTGGAGCAGAATTATCGGTCAACCCAGAACATCCTTTCAGCGGCTAACGCCGTTATTTCGCAGAATCCATATCGTCCTGCAAAAAACCTCTGGACTGACTCTGGAGCCGGTGAAAAGATAACCATCTTCACTGCCTATGACGAGCGAAATGAAGCTGCTTTTGTGGTGGACAGAATCAAGAACCTCCACGCTGAGGGCATCAACTATCGAGACATTGCGGTGCTATACAGAACCAACTCGCTCACGCCATCGCTAGAAGCTGAGCTCAAGAGCCAGCTGATGCCCTACGCGGTTATTGGCGGGTTGAAGTTCTTTGAGCGACGCGAAATCAAGGACGCCCTGGCTTACTTGTCCGCGGTTTCAAATGGCCGTGACGACGAGGCCGTGAGGCGTGTAATTAACACTCCGGCCAGGGGGATCGGTCAAAAAACCGAACTCAAGATTGCTCAGTTTGCTCGCCAAAATGACCTGAGTTTCAGGCAGGCGCTAATGCACGCGGGCGACCTTCAGTTGGGGCCTAAGCTCACCGCCAGCGTTACGTCTTTCGGGGAGCTGCTCAACGAGCTAGAGGCCATGACTGTCACAGATGGCCCAGCTGAAGTCTTGAAGCTGGCATTATCAAAGTCTGGTTACAGGGGCGAACTTGAAATTTCTAGAGACCCCCAGGATGAAGCCAGGGTTGAAAATCTGGATGCTCTTCTCGGCCAGCTATTCGAATGGCAGGCGACAAACCCAGAGGGAACAGTCGCAGACTATCTTGCAGAGGTGACTCTAGCTGCTGCCGCTGATGAGATAGAAGATGAGTCTGGAAGCGTTTCACTCATGACCTTGCATACAGCCAAGGGGCTGGAATACCAGGTAGTTTTCTTGATTGGCTTGGAGCAGGGGACTCTTCCTCACATCAGGGCCTTCGATGAACCGGGTGGTCTGCAGGAAGAACGCAGATTGATGTATGTAGGGATGACCAGGGCACGTCAGCATCTCTACATCACACATGCGCTTCAACGAACTGTGTTTGGTAACACTTCAGGATTCACCACATCTATGTTCCTGAATGATATTCCCCAAGAACTGGTGGATTCTGAAGGCCAGGAGCGCTCGATCTCTCAAACCAGAGAGCCGACCAAGTGGGCCGGTGCAATAAACACACCGAGTGCAGTCAGAGACAATAAAGATCTAGAACTGGCAGTTGGTGATCGTCTGAACCACGAGAGCTTCGGCGAGGGGTCGGTGGTCAGCGTTTCAGGGAATCCACCCCGCCAAACAGCGGAGGTTAGATTCCAATCTGGAGTCACCAAGAGGCTCCTAGTGAAGATGGCACCGATAACCAAGATTTAGCAAAAAAGCGGGTTTCCAATGTCACTAGACTTGGGGTTGTTAGTTGGCTAAAAACAAACCCGAAAGACCACCGTGGATTTATTTGAATATCAAGCCCGAGACCTATTCGAGAAGTACGGTGTTCCCGTATTACAAGGTCTAATCGCAGACACTCCTGAAGAAGCACAGGCAGCAGCAGCCAAAATTGGCGGAACTGTTGTCGTAAAAGCTCAGGTAAAAGTGGGAGGTCGCGGCAAAGCCGGCGGCGTAAAGGTCGCACACAGTCCATCCGAGGCGAAGGAAAAAGCCCAGGACATCCTCGGGCTTGACATAAAGGGCCACGAAGTAAAGCGCGTAATGATTGCAGAAGGCGCGAAGATTGCTCAGGAGTTTTACTTCTCTGTCTTGCTAGACCGTTCAAATAGAACCTTCCTGTCGCTTTGCTCGGTTGAGGGTGGCATGGAGATTGAGCAGCTCGCAGTTGAGCGACCAGATGCACTGGCCCGAATTCCAGTGTCGGCGGTAACCGGCATCGACAAGTCGATGGCAGTAGAAATCGCAACGGCTGGCCACTTCCCAGCAGAATTGATTGATCCAGTCAGCGACGTGATCGTGAAGTTGTACGAAGTCTTTGAAAAAGAAGATGCGACACTGGTTGAAGTAAACCCACTGGTTTTGACAGAGGATGGCAAGATTCTTGCTCTGGATGGCAAGGTGACCTTGGATGAGAACGCAGAGTTCCGTCATGAGCGCGATGCCATGGAGCGCGATGCTCTTGACCCTCTCGAAGCCAAGGCCAAAGAGATGGACCTGAACTACGTCAAGCTGGATGGAGAAGTAGGGATCATCGGAAACGGTGCCGGGCTTGTGATGTCAACACTCGATGTTGTCGCGTATGCAGGCGAGGCAAACGGTGGGGTAAAGCCTGCCAACTTCTTGGACATCGGTGGCGGAGCATCAGCCGAGGTTATGGCTGCAGGCCTCGATGTTATTTTGAACGACCCACAGGTCAAGAGCGTGTTCGTAAACGTGTTTGGCGGAATTACGGCGTGTGACGCAGTTGCCAATGGAATTGTCGGAGCGCTGAACACACTTGGATCAAAGGCGTCAAAGCCACTTGTAGTTCGCCTTGACGGAAATAACGTCGAAGAAGGCCGGGCAATTTTGAAGGAATTCAACCACCCGCTAGTGGCGCTGGCCGACACCATGGATGGTGGCGCCAACACCGCGGCTGAACTGGCGAACAGGTAAGGGAAGAAACTAAATCATGGCAATTTTTCTAAATTCAGATTCAAAAATCATCGTCCAGGGGATGACTGGTGCCGAAGGCATGAAGCACACGCAGCGCATGCTCGCAGGCGGTTCAAACATCGTAGGTGGAGTGAACCCGAGGAAAGCCGGCGAAACTGTCGAGGTTGAAGGCAAGTCGCTTCCTGTTTTTGGCAGCGTGGCGGAAGCCATGAGCGCAACCGGAGCAAACGTCTCAGTTATCTTTGTGCCACCTGCCTTTGCCAAGGCTGCGATTATCGAAGCGATTGATGCAGAGATCCCGCTTGCGGTTGCAATTACCGAGGGAATCCCGGTTCACGATTCAGCAACCGCTTGGGCATACAACGTTGAAAAAGGCCAGAAGACCCGTCTAATTGGACCAAACTGCCCTGGAATTATCAGTCCGGGTCAATCGAATGCGGGAATTACGCCTTGGAACATCACCGGCCAGGGGCCTATCGGCCTAGTGTCGAAGTCGGGCACCTTGACCTACCAAATGATGTTTGAGCTGAGAGATATAGGCTTCACAACGGGCATTGGCATCGGTGGGGACCCGGTCATCGGCACAACCCACATTGATGCTCTTGAGGCATTCGAGAATGACCCGGAGACTAAGGCGATTGTGCTGATTGGTGAAATCGGTGGCGACAGCGAAGAGAAGGCTGCCGAGTATATTGCAAAGCACGTTACCAAGCCTGTAGTTGCATACGTGGCAGGGTTCACAGCGCCTGAAGGTAAGACGATGGGTCACGCAGGAGCTATTGTCTCTGGATCTGCCGGAACCGCTCAGGGCAAAAAGGAAGCATTTGAGGCGGTTGGAGTAAAGGTGGGTAAAACTCCATCTGAGACGGCCAGTTTGATGCGCGACATTATCGCCAACCTGTAATCACTAAAAGTGAATCGGGGGCTCAGCTTCGCAATCGCCGCACTGCAGGCTCTGATTATTATTGCCACCGTAGTCGGATTGATCGTGGCTCCGCTTACGTTGGCTTGGTTCCTGGAGGGCAACGGAGACGTTGAGTGGATCCTTGCTCTTCGCGTGGCAGTGT
Organism: Aquiluna sp.; assembly: GCA_029241985.1. Classification (GTDB taxonomy): domain Bacteria; phylum Actinomycetota; class Actinomycetes; order Actinomycetales; family Microbacteriaceae; genus Aquiluna. The sequence continues at coordinate 12,437 of JAQWUU010000044.1, forward strand.
ATGCATTCCTGCTGGCCTGCGGAGTTCCAATTGGGTTTGCCGAGGGTGAGGTAATCGGGATTGCTTTTGAATCCTTCTCGATCACTGCACTTCCGCTAGGCCTGACCGGGCTCATTGCCCTGATGGCTATCAGAATTGGCCACAGACTGTCGGCAGCCTCCTCGCTTTGGCCAGCTTGGGTTGGTGGTGCAGCTGCCTTTGGCGGCATTAGCTACGGTGCGTCACTGCTGGTGGTTGATAGCGCTGTGATTGCCGGAACCTGGGAGCCGCTTTACTACCCAGCGTTGTTTTTTGGACTGCTTCTCATCATTTCATCCGTTTCGGGGAAACGTTACGAGCTATTCGAAGGCGCTAATGGCGAGGAGGCAAAGGAGCGAGTTTGGTTGCGAAAGCTAGTTGCAACAGCTTTTGCCAAGCTTCACTGGTCAATTAGAACTGCACTAAACCCCGGCGTTCGAGTTGGTCTGTCGGTAGTTGCATCCCTTGTGCTGACAAGCTCAATACTGATTGCACTTGCACTTAGTTTTGGATGGATCCAAGTCATTGGCCTTTATCAAGGCCTGGGCCTAAGCATCCTTGGCGGCGTGGTGGTTACCATCGGCCAACTGGCAATTCTTCCGAACTTGATTGTCTACGGAGCTAGTTGGATTTCTGGCGCGGGATTCTCAATCGGAACTGGATCATACGTGTCGCCCTTTGCCTCCGAGCTTGGGCCACTGCCAGCACTGCCAGTGTTGGCAGCATTGCCAACAGGAGGCTTTGACCGCGGACTTATTTTTGTCCTGGTGCCGGTGGTCGCGGCAATACTGGGCACCTTTTTTGTTTCCAGGCATGCAGATCAACTGCGCTGGGAGTATGGCACGAGAATTAGTGGCGCGTTGTCAATTTCAGTTGTGGCAGCCACCACTGCTGCCGTGACCGTATATGTCATCAGCCTTGCAGCCTCAGGTAGCTTTGGCCCAGGTCGATTTGAAACTGTAGGTTCAAACCCAGCTGTTTTTGCAGGGGTTATTTTCCTTGAAGTTCTGATTCCAAGTTTTCTAGCGGCCCTTGTGATTGCGCGGCCATACAGCGACGCGTCAGAGCGAAAGTAGACTCTAGTCATGTTTTCCGTTGTAGTTCTTGTTTCAGGTGCCGGGTCCAATCTAAAAGCGCTTCTCGAAGCCACTTCTAATCCGATGTTTCCGGCCCAGGTGGTTGGTGTTGGCTCGGACAAGGCGTCAATCGCTTTGGAACATGCTGAACAATTTCGAGTCCCCACGTTTGTCGTCGAACCATCGGGGTTTAGTTCTACTGAAGCATGGGCAAAAGTTCTGCTTTCTAACGTTGAATATCTAAAGCCGGACCTGGTCGTTTTAGCGGGCTTCATGAAGATTTTGCCGGCAAATTTTGTCAACGCTCTAAGCCCAAGAATTATCAACCTTCACCCGTCTTTGTTGCCTGAGTTCAGAGGAGCACACGCTGTCAGAGACGCGTTGGCAGCTGGCGTCAAGAAAACTGGAGCCACAATCCATATTGTCGATGAAGGCGTTGACACCGGCAAGATCTTGCTTCAGCAAGAAGTAGAAATCCCAGCTGGGATTTCAGAACCTGAACTACTGACAAAAATTCAAGTTGTCGAGAGGCAGCAGCTTGTTGAAGCCGTGAGAATGTTGGCCTCAGGCGAACTAGAGCTAGCAGGGAGCTGAAACGAAATGACGGAAAACACGGTTCAAATCAGAAGAGCACTAATTTCAGTTTCCGATAAAACTGGTTTGATTGAACTGGCGACAGCGCTAGTCGAAGCAGGAGTGGAGCTGGTGTCGACAGGATCGACAGCAAAGCAAATAGCCGCTGCCGGGTTGAGTGTAAAAGAGGTGAGCGAGGTAACGGGTTTCCCTGAATCTCTCGATGGCCGAGTAAAGACACTGCACCCTAAAATTCACGGCGGCATTTTGGCTGACGTTCGCCTTGAAAAGCATCGCAGTGAACTCGAACAGCTCGATATTCAGCCGTTTCAGCTTGTGGTTGTAAACCTTTATCCGTTTGTTGAAACCGTCGCGAGCGGAGCGCAGGGCGAAGATGTAATCGAGCAGATTGATATTGGAGGGCCAGCAATGGTCCGAGCCGCAGCCAAGAACCACGCCAATGTCGTAATCGTGGTTGAGCCAGATGATTACAGCACGCTCATTGAAACCTTGAATAGCGGTGGCACGACATTCAAACAGCGTAGGCATTTCGCCGGCAAGGCGTTTGCTCATACTGCGAGCTATGACACGGCTGTGGCCAACTGGTTTCAAGCCGAGTACGGACAAGGGGCGCAGCCGGAGCGGTTGAATATTGCTCTTACGCGCGAGCAAGAGCTGCGATATGGCGAGAACTCCCACCAGGCCGCAGCGCTTTATAAGCAGTCCCCGTCATCTGGAATTGCTGCAGCAAAACAGCATTCTGGTAAACAAATGAGTTACAACAACTACGTTGATGCGGACGCGGCTTTGCGCGCAGCTCATGACTTCAAGTCACCAGCCGTGGCGATAATTAAGCACGCTAATCCCTGCGGAGTAGCAACTGCCGAAGACATCGGGACCGCCTACGCCTTAGCTCATGAAACTGATCCAGTTTCTGCGTTTGGTGGGGTCATCGCTACGAATCGTGAAGTTTCAGAGCAAATGGCAATTGCTGTCGCTGAGGTTTTCACTGAAGTGATAATCGCTCCTGGCTACTCTGCTAAAGCACTTGAGGTGTTGGAAAAGAAAAAGAACCTCAGGATTCTTGAGCTTGCCGCCCCTTACGCCAGGCCTGAAACTGAATTACGGCAGATATCCGGCGGGATGTTGGTACAAGATTCCGATGGTTTCGATTTCTTTAGCTCTGAGGGTTGGCAGTTGGTTTCGGGAGAAGCCGCAGACGAGAAGACCATGAAGGATCTGGAATTTGCCTGGATTGCCTGCAGGGCAGTCAAGTCAAATGCAATCCTGCTGGCTTCTAATCAAGCCGCGGTCGGAATCGGCATGGGGCAGGTAAATCGCTTAGATTCTTGTCACCTCGCGGTAACAAGGGCCGGCGACAGGGTAGTTGGCTCAGTTGCGGCGTCTGACGCCTTCTTCCCATTTAGTGACGGACTAGAAGTCCTCATAGAGGCAGGTGTTCGTGCTGTTGTACAGCCCGGTGGCAGCATGAGAGATCAGGAAGTTATCGACGCTGCCACAAAGGCCGGCGTAACAATGTATTTCACCGGCGAGAGACACTTCTTTCATTAGAAATAATTCGGCTCCCTGACTGTTATTCTGAAGGGCTGTCTTGCCAACGCAGGCTGCAGCGGAGAAGAGACATGCAACAGGTTGAGTTAGGGACCATAAAGACTCTGTGGAGACTGGTTCCGTTTGCAAGGCGTGCTTTGGGGCGCATCTCGCTGGGCATAGTCGCTGCAATTGCCGCTCACATGGTGGCTCTTTCGATCCCTCAGTTCTTGCAAGGGCTTATCAACTCACTGGTTGACGGCGGATTTGATGCGCTATTGCCTGCCGTCGGCTTGATATTGCTCCTTGGTGTTCTAGAGGCGTTGTTTGTCCTGTTTCGTCGATGGTTGGTTCTCACTCCTGGGACTTTTGTAGAAGCCGACATGAGAAACACTCTTTTTGCGAAGCTGCAGGATTTGCCAGTTGCCTTCCATGACAAATGGGCATCGGGACAATTGCTTTCCAGGGCAGTTGCAGACCTCAGCCTCATCAGACGTTGGCTCAGTTTTGGAATTGTGCTGCTTATTGCCAATTTCATCACTCTTGTTGTCGGCCTAATTATCCTTTTCAGCTTTAACTTCTGGCTCGGATTGATTTTTTCGATGGCCTCGATACCAATTCTGTTGATCAGCTTTAGGTTTGAAAGACAATTCGGAACAATTGCGAGATTGGCACAGGACCAATCCGGTGATTTAGCCACTCGAGTTGAGGAATCGGTTCATGGAGTTCGGGTTCTCAAATCCTTTGGACGAGGAGGCTTTGCTGCCGCCCAGTTCGCATCTCAAGCATTAGAGCTTAGAAGCACAGAGATATCAAAGGCGACTGCTATTGCAAAGCTTTGGCTCTACCTAATTATGATTCCAGAATTCGCCCTTGGCCTGGCATTGCTGGTGGGAATCTGGTTCGCTGCCTCCGGGGAAATAACAGTAGGAACTTTGGTTGCTTTCGTGGCTACAGCCACGGTCTTGCGTTGGCCCACCGAGTCACTTGGGTTCTTGTTGGGGATGACACTTGAGGCCAAGACGGCCACGACGAGGGTGTTCGAAGTTTTGGACGAACCTGATTTGATTGCGGACCCGATTTCCCCGAAAACTGTGGTCGAGCCAAAGGGGCTTCTCGAATTCACGGATGTCCATTTTCGATACCCGGATGCACCTGCTGATCGCAAGGACCTGGTTGACGGAGTGAACTTGAGGCTTGAACCTGGGCAATCTGTCGCACTGATTGGACTTACCGGTTGTGGCAAAACCACCTTGACTGCTCTGACGACGAGACTCTATGAGGTCAGCTCTGGCGCGATAACCATTGACGGTATTGACATCAGGGACCTCACTCGTGAAGACCTACGAACACACATCGCCATGGCCTTTGAGGACGCCACCCTGTTTTCCTCCTCCGTGCGAGAAAATGTTTTGCTCGGTAACGCGACTCAAAACGAGGACGACCTAAGTCAGGCCATTGAGGTTGCGCAGGCGCAATTCGTCTACGACTTGCCAAAGGGGCTGGACACACCAATCGGCGATGAGGGACTGAGCCTTTCCGGAGGACAGCGTCAGCGACTGGCTCTTGCTAGAGCCGTTGCTGCAAAGCCGAGAATTTTGGTTCTAGATGACCCGCTGTCAGCCGTTGACGTTGACACCGAGACCATGGTCGAAGACGCACTTCGCCATGTATTGAAATCAACAACAGCTCTGATCGTTGCTCATCGTCCATCCACAGTGATGCTTGCCGACAAAGTCGCTCTGATGCAAGACGGCAGGATCTCTGCTTTCGGGACTCACAAGGAATTGCTGGCATCGAGTGCCCATTACAGACATGTCATCACCTCCCTAGATGAAGAACAGAAACAGCGGGAGGTGAACCTATGAGTCTTTTTGGAACAAATAACGAAGAGCGCACAGACCTCACCAAAGAAGAATCCCGATATGTCAGACGGCGCTCACGGAAGCTCCTGGGTGCACTGTTAATTCCGCTTCGGCTAAGGCTTTGGGTCGCTGTTGCACTTATTTTGTTCTCGACCGTGCTGAGAGTTGCAGGCCCTGCGCTTGTGGCACTTGGAATTGACTGGGCATTGCCACGTGCAATCGAAACCGATTACCTACCGCTTTGGACGATTGTGCTGGCCTACCTTGGAGCTGCGGGAGCCGCAGCGATCACTGTCTATTTCTTTCTCATTCTCACTGCAAAAATTGCTCAGGCCATGTTGTTTGATCTAAGAAATCGAATGTTCGTTCACACGCAAAAGCTTTCGGTCGAATTCCACGAACGCTACACCGCGGGACGCGTCATCGCCCGCCAGACCTCTGACCTGGAGACAATCTCTGAGCTCCTTTCAGGGGGGCTAAGCGAGTTGGTGGTTGGTCTAATTTTTATGGTCTTCACCGCAATAGCTCTGCTGGTCCTTGATCCAATCAGCTTCCTAATCTTGCTTGTCGCGTTGATTCCACTTGCAATCTTGACCAGGTGGTTTCAGGTAAACACCAATAGAGGGTTTAGAGCCCAACGAGTTGCGTCGTCCACTCTGATTCAGAACTTCGTCGAAACGATGACCGGTGTTCGAGCAGTAAAGGCCTTCCGCAAGGAAAAGCGCAATGAGTCACACTTTGGTGGATTGGTTGAGATCTATAGAAAACTCAATGCGCGCTTGATACAGCTCTTTGGAATATTTGATCCGGGTCTGATTTTGATTGGAAACGTGACTGTTGCAGCAATCTTGTTGGTTGGCGGCATACGAGTCCTGGATGGAGCTCTCGGAATCGGCGTCCTAACCGCAGCGATCTTGTACGCCAGGCAGTTCTTTGGCCCGATGGAACAGATTGCGATGTTTTATAACTCCTACCAGTCTGCTTCGTCGGCACTTGAAAAAATCTCAGGTGTTCTGGAGGAAGAGCCATCAGTTCCAGAGGCAACCAACCCGGCCACACTGGAAAACATAAATGGTGGTTTGAAATTCACGGATGTTGCATTCCAGTATTCAACCGGAGATGTAGTCCTGAAGCCGTTCTCGCTTGAGATTCCAGGAGGTCAGACGATTGCGTTGGTCGGCACCACCGGTGCCGGAAAGTCAACACTGGCCAAGTTGGTGTCAAGGTTTTATGACCCATCTGAGGGCTCTGTGGAGCTTGATGGCTACGACCTAAGGAACATTTCAAACTCCGATCTTCGCAAAGAAGTCGTTATGGTCACTCAAGAGGCCTACCTGTTTACCGGTTCTGTTGCCGAAAACATACAGCTTGGTAAGCCGGGTGCGTCGATGGAGGAAGTTGTCAAGGCTGCAAAGGCCGTTGGGGCACATGAGTTCATTCTGGATCTTCCAAACGGCTATGACACAGATGTAAATAAGCGCGGTGGCAGGGTAAGCAGCGGTCAGCGGCAATTAATCTCTTTTGCCAGGGCTTTTCTGGCAAATCCAGCCGTGCTAATTCTTGACGAGGCAACCTCATCTTTGGATATCCCATCCGAGGCCATGGTTCAGCTTGGCCTAAAGACATTGCTAAAAGGTCGAACCGCCATCATTATCGCTCACCGCCTTTCGACGGTGTCGATTGCCGACAGAGTTCTGGTTATGGAGCACGGCGCCATCATTGAAGACGGTTCACCGGAAGAGCTGATTGCATCAGGCGGCAAATTCTCTAAGCTCTACAAAGCCTGGAGAGATTCACTGGTTTAGTAAGCCCAGGTCCCCAGGTCCCCAGCGACCCGTCGAGACAAGTCTCATGCGGAAACGGTAAGCTAGGAACAACCCCTAAGCGCTACTTGCGCAGTTTATTCAGGAGAATCATGAGCAAAATTAAAGTTATTGGCAAGGTCGTCGAATTAGACGGCGACGAGATGACCCGCATTATCTGGCAGGAAATCAAAGACAGCCTGATCCTTCCTTTCCTGGACGTAGATCTTGAATATTTCGACCTCTCAGTTGAGAGCCGTGACGCCACGGACGACCAAATTACAATCGATGCCGCGAATGCAATTCGCAAGCACGGTGTTGGTGTTAAGTGTGCAACCATCACGCCTGACGAGGGTAGGGTCGAGGAATTCGGGCTTAAGAAGATGTGGCGTTCACCAAACGGCACGATTAGAAACATTCTCGATGGGGTAGTTTTCCGCGAGCCGATAATCATTTCCAATGTTCCAAGGTTAGTGCCGGGCTGGACCAAGCCGATTATCATTGGCCGTCACGCTCACGGTGACCAGTACAAGGCAACAGACATTAAGATTCCAGGCAAGGGCACTGTCACAATGACCTGGACCCCTGCAGATGGCTCCGAGCCGCAGACAATGACTATTGCCGAGTATCCAGAATCCGGTGGAGTTGCTATGGGCATGTATAACTACATGGACTCAATCAGAGACTTTGCTCGTGCTTCGTTCAACTACGGTTTAGCCCGAAACTACCCGGTCTACATGTCAACCAAGAACACGATTTTGAAGGCCTACGACGGAGCATTCAAGGATGCCTTCGAGGAGATCTTCCAGGCAGAGTATAAAGACCGCTTCGAAGAAGCTGGCCTCACCTATGAGCATCGACTGATCGATGACATGGTCGCTGCTGCAATGAAGTGGGAGGGCGGTTACGTCTGGGCCTGTAAAAACTATGACGGTGACGTCCAGTCTGACACCGTGGCCCAAGGCTTTGGCTCACTTGGCCTGATGACATCAGTGCTAACCACACCGGATGGCAAGACAGCACTTGCTGAGGCTGCTCACGGCACTGTTACTCGCCACTACCGCCAGCACCAGCAGGGCAAGGAAACCTCGACCAACTCGATCGCGTCGATCTTCGCCTGGACCGGCGGCC